>NZ_MKIE01000003.1 GCF_001855385.1 Andreesenia angusta
AAGATTAGATTTCCCATCTGGTTAACAGAGTAAGATCCCAGGAAGACTACCTGGTAGATAGGTCACAGGTGTAAGGGCAGCAATGTCTTCAGCTAAGTGATACTAATAGATCGAGGACTTGACCAAATAGATGAAACTCAGCAGTTATCTGCTGAGTAGTGACTTGAAACGAAATCAAAGATTTCTGCAAGTCATCCATATTCACTGTGTAGTTTTGAGTGTACAGACACTTAAAGGACACATAATCCAGTGACGATAGCGAAGGGGTCACACCTGTTCCCATACCGAACACAGAAGTTAAGCCCTTCAGCGCCGATGGTACTTGGTTGGAAGCGACCTGGGAGAGTAGGACGTCGCTGGTTTTTTATTTTTTGAATAAGCATACATATAGAACAGCAGCCATTAGAGAAAAACTTTCTAATAAGGCTGCTTTTTATTTTGCAGGGACCTTATACTCAAAAAAACTTATATTTCAAAATACTGTTGAGTAAGTCATATATATATGTAAAAATAGGGTATAAGATTCAAGTAAAATAAAATTTAAAAATACAGGGGGAATAGATTTGAAAAGAAATGGAAAGAAAATAATGTCGCTAGTTCTAGCATCTGCGATTATGGTATCGAGTGGAGTCACAATGGCAGATAGAGACAATAATAAAAGCAATGGAAAAAGCAACCGCATATACAGTACAAATGAATTAAAGCAGATAAATGAGGCTGGCGAGAAAATAAGAAAAGAAAATAAAGGTGTCTCTGTTATATCTGTGGAGGATATAGTTTCAAGGAGAAGTATAAAATTCGATACACCTCCTGTTATAAAGGAAAACAGAACTCTAGTTCCGGTTAGAGCTATATCAGAAGGGTTTAAAGCTCAGGTTGAATGGCTTCCAGAGACTAAAGAAGTTGTCATAAAAAAAGACGATAAGACAATAGTTCTGAAGCTTGGAAGCAATATAGCGCTAGTAAACGGCATTGAAAAAGAGATAGATTCTGAGGCACAGGCTTTCTCAAGCAGGACCTATGTTCCGCTTAGATTTATAGCAGAGGAGCTCGGGACTAAGATTTCATATGTAAAAGAGACCGGAAAAATAGAGTTGGACGACGACGTTGATGAAATAAAAGAGGACTTAGAGGAGAGCTTAGAGGATCTGAAAGAGGATTTAGAAGAATTGGAAAAAGCTCTGAAAGATGAAGATAAAGCTAAGCTGGATTCGCTAAAGTTGAAGATTGAAGAGCTGGAAAATGAGCTAAAGGACTTGGATATAGACTTTGAGAGCTATAAAGACAACGATGACAACGACGATGATGACAGTAGCGATGATATTGACGACGACAACGACGATGACAGCAATGACGATGATGATAGCAACAGTGATGACACTGACGACGACAAAGAAGACAATAATAGCGATGACGATAATTAAAAAATAATGATAAACGGCGTTGCAAGTCCACAAGCTGTACTAAGTGGACAGGCACGCTGTTCACTTATTGGAGCACTTGGACCTGTACTCCATGGGAGTTTTTAGTTCGATCTTTTTAAAGACAGTGGAAAAGTAACTTTGGTTTTTAAACCCGCATATGCTGGATATATATTCTAGAGAATAGTCCTCAGACTCGAGAAATTCCTTGGCTCTAGAAACTCGAAGTTTATTTATGAAACTGGTAACTCTCATCCCAGTATGTTTTATAAACATAGAAGAGAGGTAGTTCTTAGATACATGCACTCTGCTTGAAAGAACTTCTAAAGAGAGATCTGAGTTCAAGTTGCTCTCTATATATTCAATAGTTTCAAAGATCAATATATTGCTACAGTTTAAAGAATTAAAGGAGATAAAATTGGAAAAGCCAGTTAGGGCTTCTCTTCCAATCGACAAGATTTCATCAGGACAGCCCTCTGACTCTATTTTTCTTATATAAGACGCAGTAAGCTCTTTCAGCTTAGAACAAGGGGTTTGACATACGCTTTTTCCTATGTAGTAGATAGTACATATAACTTGGTTTTTCAAAGACCTTACAAAGCTTTCACCCGACAGGGTAAGCTCGCTTTTAGAACAATGCTTTTCATATATATCGATGGCCAAACTCAAGTCTTTTAGTCGAATGGCCTTTAGTATTTCGTCTTCAAAATTATAACTGCACATATAAACAAACCTCCTGGATGATTTTTTATAAAAACACAATTGATTTCTATAAAAAATAAAATATATCTATAGTAGAATTATAATATAAATGATAATCAATATCAATAAGGAGGAGCGAATATGGCAAAGTTAAATATAATATACTGGAGTGGGACAGGAAACACAGAAAAGATGGGAGAGCTTATAAAAGAAGGAGCCTTAGCGTCAGGAGCAGATGTAGAGCTTATAGATGTGACTACAGCCGACAGTGGAGCTTTGGACGCAGAGATATTGGCATTGGGATCGCCTTCTATGGGAGCCGAGGAAGTTGAGGCCGAGATGGAGGACTTTATATCTTCCAACAGCGACAAGCTTTCAGGAAAGCGAGTCGGGCTCTTTGGGTCTTATGACTGGGGAGATGGAGAGTGGATGAGAGAGTGGAAAGACACGATATCCAGCTACGGAGCAGAGGTTGTAGGCGATGGCTGCATAGTTAATCTTACTCCAGATGGAGAAAGTGCGGAGCAGTGCAAGACATATGGAAAATCTTTGGTAGAAGGAAGATAATATGAGAAGTATAACCGAAGAATTTTTCAAGAACATCTCTAGACTAGAGAGAGGGGAATATATGGACTGCTTTCTGACTTATATGACATCGCCTGTTATCATGAAGCTAAAGCCTTCGATGACTATATCTGTTCAGTCTAGTGAAATAAAGCTGTTTAGAGAATGGGCTGAAAAGCTAGACAACCAAGATATAAAGCATGTAGAGATAAAATCAGGGTACGAAAAGACAGTTGTGTTTATATACAGCGAGGAGACTTTGACTTTCCAACTTGAGAGTGTCGAAAATAAAAAGATACTCGGTTCTTTGGGATATACTTCTGAATCTTCACTTGAAGAAAAGTTAGAGAGGTTAAAGCTCAGGATGACTATGGACGAGTTTCCTCACGAGATAGGTGTATTTCTGGGTATACCTGCAAGAGATGTGGTTGGGTTCATAAAAGGGGAAGAGTGCATACACTGTGGCTATTGGAAGGTGTACGGGAATTTAAGCGAAGCTAAAAAGACATTTGGTCTTTACGATCTCTCTAAAAACATAGTAATGGAAAGTATACTGGGTGGAAAGAACTTAGACGATACACTCAGCATTATGAGAAGTTTTAGGGGAAAGGAGTGCTCTCTACAGTAGAGAAAGTGCAATGGCAAAAATTAAAAATAGTCAAAAAAGTCGCAGAGCTGGCTGACTCCAGTTCGCGACTTTTTTGAGTTTAATACTCTATACCTTTTCTAGCGGGGATTCCAGATTCAAACGGATGTTTTAGAGGCGTTATAACACTTACATAGTCGGATATCTCTATCAGGTTTTCTGGAGCATTTCGGCCAGTCAAGATTATCTCCATCGCTTCAGGCTTTGACTTAAGCAAAGAGGCAAGCTCTTCAGAACATACAAGGTTGTTGGATATCGCGCCCATTATTTCATCCAAGATAAGTACATCGCAGTCGGAGTTAGTTATGACTGAAGAGATAAACTCCATCGCCTTGTCGATGTCTTCTTGCAGCTCGGCTTTCTCTTCGTCGCTCAAGGTCCAGAAGAAACCTCTAGGACGCTCAAACCTAAATATGCTGAAGTTTTCAACTTTTTCGAGCGCGCGAAGCTCCCCAGTATTGCTGCTTTTCAGGAATTGAACCATATAGACAGAGAGGTCATTTCCGGAAGCTCTCAGCCCTTGTCCTATTGCAGCAGTGGTCTTCCCCTTGCCATCTCCAGTGTATATATGAATAAGACCAGTTTGTAATTTCAAAAAATCAGCCCCTTTATATTCTATTTATGAGATAATTATAATATAATAAATGCTTAAATAGAAGATAAAAGCAAATAATATTTAAATAGGGTAGAAAAACAGTTAACTGGGTATTATAGAAAATATGAATATTGAAATTTTAGGAGGGTTTATATGATATTTAAGAAAAGAGGAAATTGCGACGAGGCCAGAAAGATAGTTACATACGTAGAGAAGCGGTTGGATGGCGAGAATGTGGATCCGCCTGTAGTGGATTTTGACCTCCACCAGTATATACTCAATATATTTATGAATCTACTGGAGAACAACAGCCAAAACAAGAAGTATCTGCTTGAACTCTTGGAAAAGTCGTCTAAGCTGAGCGAATTTGACGTAGAGATATCATTTATATCTAAGAAAATGGAGGGCGTGGCAGAAGAACTGTCTTACTTCAGTACATCCAATATGGCGGTTGTAGAGGAGACTACAGCCGGTATGAGCCAGGTAAAGGAGGCTATAGAAAACAGCAACTCGATACTTGAGGACATAACGGCAAAGTCTGACGACTTGATAAGGACGAATAAAGAGAACAGAGAGCAGATAGACTACGTCATAAAGATAAAGGACAATGTGGTCTCGGATGCAGACATAATGGCGGATAAGATAGCCACTCTAGAGGAGATGTCTAGAAAAGTGGACGAGATGGTTGAAGGAGTAGGCAGCATAGCAGAGCAGACAAACCTGCTGGCTCTAAACGCCTCTATAGAAGCTGCAAGGGCAGGAGAGCACGGACGGGGATTTGCTGTAGTTGCCGAAGAAATCAGAAAGCTAGCCGAGGACACAAAGAGCAAGCTTTCAGATATGCAGTCTTTCACAGAGAACATAAGGGTTGCAACAAAGGAGAGCACAGACAGTGTAAACCATACTATAGCTTCAATGGCAGATATGAGCGAAAAGATAGACTCCGTGAGCAAGACTTTTGAAGAAAGTGTGGAGAGTCTTGAGACAACTGTAAATGGCGTGACAGACCTTGCGAGCATGATGCAGGAGATAAACGCTTCTACAGTAGAGATTTCACAGGCCATGGACACAATAGCTGTAGATTCAGAGAAGATAAACTACATGGCCAAAGAGGTCTTTGACGACGCAGAGGAGACCAGGAAGTCTTCGCAAAAGATATCAGATATAGACACAGAGATTTCGAGAATAATAGGGGAGCTTATAAAGATACTCAACAAAGGGACTCATCCTATCTACAACGATGACTTTATAAAGTCTGTAAACTCAGCAGTATCTGCACACCAGAACTGGGTCGTAAAGCTAAAGGAGATGGTCGACAACAGAGAAGTAAAACCGATACAGTCAGACGGTCACAAATGTGGATTCGGTCACTTCTATCACTCTATAGACCTAGAGCATCCTGAGCTTGCAAATGACTGGAAACGAGTGGACCCTCTGCACAAAGAGCTCCACAGCAAAGCCGATGTGGTAAAAGACTATATATCCAAGGGAGATATGGAGAATGCAAAGAAAGAATACCATTATACTGAAAACCTTTCAAAGCAGATAATAGAAATACTTAGAGGAATTTCGTCTAAAGCGGAGAGTATGAGTAGAGAGGGAGAGTATGTATTCAAAGTCAAGATAGATAAGGCCTAGTGCCTTATCTTTTTAAAAAGAACTTGATTTTAGAAGCAGAAGTAATTATAATATAAACAAAGTCAAAGAAAGTCAAAGTATAAAAAGGAGATGGAGTCATGAAAATGGAAAAGTTCACTCAGAAGTCCCTCGAGGCCATAGAGCTGGCTACAGAGGAGGCCATAAAAAATGAAAATTCCCAGATAGAGGACCTGCATATAAACCTGGCTCTAATGAATCAGTCAGGAGGGCTTATCTCTAAGCTCTACAGCCTTATGGACATAGATATAGAGTCGGTGAAAAGAGAGATAAAAGAGCAGATTTCGAAGCTTCCAAAACTTCAAGGCGAAGGGGCAAGCAACCCATACGCCAGTAGGATTCTCAACAAGATACTTTTAAACGCGGAGGACGAGGCGAGAAGCTATGGGGATGAATATATAAGCGTAGAGCATATATACCTTGCGCTTATAAAGGAAAGGAATTCCAAGTCAAAGGAGATTTTTAAAAAGTACGGTGTAAATGTAGATGCTTTTCTGGTGGCGCTTAGAAAAGTCAAAGGAGACCAAAAGGTGAGTAGCAATAACCCGGAAGAAACTTACGAAGTGCTTGAAAAGTACGGAAGAGATCTCTGCGAGGATGCTGAAAAGGGAAGGATAGACCCTGTGATAGGCAGAGACAGCGAGATAAGAAATGCTATCAGGATTCTCTCTAGAAGGACTAAGAACAACCCAGTGCTTATAGGAGAGCCAGGAGTAGGAAAGACTGCCATAGTTGAAGGACTTGCGCAGAGGATAGTGAACAAAGACGTGCCGGAGGGGCTTAAGGACAAGACCATCTTTTCGCTGGACATGGGAGCGCTTATAGCTGGAGCCAAGTTTAGAGGCGAGTTCGAAGAGAGGCTCAAGGCAGTCTTAGAGGAAGTGAAGAAGTCGGAGGGCAGGATAATTCTGTTCATAGATGAGATACACAATATAGTAGGAGCTGGAAAGACAGAAGGAGCCATGGACGCCGGAAACCTTCTAAAGCCAATGCTTGCAAGAGGGGAGCTTCACTGCATAGGGGCTACAACTCTAGACGAGTACAGGAAGTATATAGAGAAAGACGCCGCGCTTGAGAGAAGGTTCCAGAAGGTAGTGGTGGATCAGCCTACAGTGGAGGACAGCATAGCTATACTGAGGGGTATAAAGGAGAAGTACGAGATACACCACGGCGTCAGGATAGCGGACAGCGCTGTAATAGCCGCCGTAAACCTTTCGGACAGGTATATAAGCGACAGGTTTCTTCCAGACAAGGCCATAGACCTTATGGACGAGTCGGCCGCAATGCTCAAGATGGAGATAGACAGCGTGCCTATAGAGATAGACGAGCTGAACAGAAAGATAATGCAGCTTCAGATAGAGGCCCAGTCGCTCAAGAGGGAGACAGACGACTATTCCAAAAAGAGGCTGGATACTATACAGAAAGAGATATCTGAACTGGAGGGAGAGGCCAGCGAACTTAGGGCGCAGTGGAATATAGAGAAAGAGGGCATAGAGAGGATAAGCGAGCTCAAGAAAGAGATGGACGCTGTAAAGATAGAGATCGAGGAAGCCGAGAGGAAGTACGATTTAGAGCGTGTTGCGAGGCTTAAGTACGGCAAGCTCAAGGAGCTGGAGAAGGAGCTAGAAGCTCAGAAGGAAAGCGAGAAAAGCAAGGAACACAGCATGCTAAAAGAGGAAGTAACCGATATAGACATAGCTGAAATAGTGGCCAGATGGACAGGTGTGCCTGTTACAAAGCTTGTAGAGGGAGAGAGGCAGAAGCTCTTGAGGCTCGAGTCTATTCTGAAGAAGAGAGTGATAGGGCAGGACGAAGCCATAAGAAATGTCTCGGATGCAGTAATAAGGGCGAGAGCCGGGCTTAAAGACATAAACAAACCAATAGGGTCTTTTATATTCCTAGGACCTACAGGAGTTGGAAAAACAGAGCTTGCAAAGACTGTTTCAGAGGCTCTTTTCGACAGCGAGAAGAATATAATAAGGATAGACATGTCGGAGTATATGGAGAAACATTCGGTTGCAAGGCTTATAGGAGCACCTCCAGGATATGTGGGCTACGACGAGGGCGGACAGCTTACAGAAGCGGTCAGGAGAAAGCCTTATAGCATAGTGCTGTTTGACGAGATAGAGAAGGCTCACCCAGATGTGTTCAACATACTGCTTCAGGTGTTAGACGACGGAAGGCTTACAGACAACCAGGGCAGGACTGTGGACTTCAAGAACACCATCATAATAATGACCTCCAATATAGGCTCGGACTACCTTATAGAGGGGATAGGCGAAGACGGAAGTATAACAGAAGAGGCGAAAGAAGATGTGATGAATATTATGAGAAGCAACTTCAGACCGGAGTTCCTGAACAGGCTAGACGAGATCATAATGTTCAAGCCTCTAAACAGAGAGGACATCTACAGGATAATAGACCTTGTAGTCAAAGGCATAGCCAAGAGGCTAGAGGACAGGCATATGACAATAGAGCTTACAGAGGCTGCAAAAGACCATGTCCTTAGAAATGCCTACTCCAATGTGTACGGAGCTAGACCTATAAAGAGGTATATACAGAGGTTCATAGAGACAGAGATAGGAAAGAAGATAATAGCCGGGGAAATAGGCGAAGAGGACAGCATAGTTGTGGAAGAAGAGAGTGGAGAACTTGTGGTGAAATCTTAAAAAGACAGGAAACTGTCTTTTTTTTTTGCAAAAGAGAGAGAAAACGATAGCGGAGTTTCTAAAATGATGTATAATATAAAACGAAAGATAAGTGAGAGGAGAATGCTTTAATGGAAAGAAGAGTAGGTACAGTTGTAAGAGGTCTTAGAGCACCGATGATAAAAGAAGGGGACGACATAGCGAAGATAACTGTGGAGTCTGTACTAGAGGCGGCTAAATGCGAGGGGTTCAGCCTTAGAGACAGAGACGTAATAGGGATAACAGAGTCGCTAGTTGCAAGAGCGCAGGGAAACTATGTAACTGTGGACAATATAGTTGAAGATTTGAACAGCAAGTTCAAAGGCGACGACATAGCAGTACTTTTCCCTATACTGAGCAGAAACAGATTCGCCATAATACTTAAGGCGATAGCTAGAACAGGCAAGAACGTGCATCTTTTCCTAAACTACCCATCTGACGAAGTTGGAAACCACCTTATGGACGTAGACGCAATGGACAGACTGGGAGTTGATCCATACAAGGACTTCCTGACAGAGGAGAAGTACAGGGAACTTTTCGGAGAGCATGTAAATCATCCTTTTACAGGTGTGGACTACGTTAGAATGTACAGAGAGATTTCGGAAGAGGACAATATAAAGATATACCTCACAAATGACGCAAAAGAAGCTCTTAAGTATGCAGACGATATACTTGTTGCCAACATACATGAAAGAGGAAGAACAAAGAGAATACTGAATATAGCTGGAGCCAAGAATGTACACGGCATAGATGAGATTATGAGCAGCCCTATAGATGGAAGCGGATACAACGACGAGTACGGACTGCTTGGATCTAACACTTCTACAGAGGAGAAAGTGAAACTTTTCCCTAGAGACTGCGACAAGCTTGTAAGAAGCATACAGCAGGAGATAAAGGCTCAGACAGGAAAAATGGTCGAAGTGCTTGTATATGGAGACGGGGCTTTCAAAGATCCAGTAGGAAAGATATGGGAGCTTGCAGACCCAGTTGTTTCACCAGGGTTCACAGACGGACTGCTTGGAACTCCTAGCGAGATAAAGCTGAAGTATGTAGCCGACAACGAGTTCAGCGATATGGAGTCTTCAGACATGATGGACGAAATAAAGAAAAAGATAAGGGCGAACGAGAGTGCTGAGTTTGCAGAGCACCACAGCCTGGGAACTACACCTAGACAGCTTACAGACCTTATAGGAAGCCTTTGCGACCTTACAAGCGGAAGTGGGGACAAGGGAACACCTATAATACTTGTACAAGGATATTTTGACAATTTAGCTAGTGAATAATAAAAGTGCGGGGCGTTGAGAGATCAACGCCTTGAATACTATAGAGGAGGCGCTGAAATGAAAAGAGTTCTCTACATAAAGTCCAATCCAAAGGCTGAGTCCGATTCATACAGCTTGACAGCGGGCAGGATCTTCATAGAGAGTTACAAGGAGCTCCACCCTGAAGACATAGTCGTGGAAAAAGACCTCTACACAGAGGAGATTCCAGAGGTGGACGAACATGTGCTGAGGGCCTGGGACAAGGCCAAGACAGGGGAGGAATTGACTTACCTAGAGAGAGAGTCTCTGAAAAAAGTCCACAGAGCTGTGGATGAGTTCAAGAGCTTCGACAAGTACGTCATGGTCTCGCCTATGTGGAACTTCTTTATGAACTGGAAGCTCAAGAAGTATATAGACCTGCTGTTTGTGGTGAACAAGACTTTCAGGTACGCAAGTGGCGGAAAGCTAGAGGGGCTTCTTGGAGGGAGGAAGCTGCTCTACATACAGGCTACGGGAGGAGTGTACGCTGAAGACGACTATGAAAAAGACTTGTCACATTACTACTTGAAGTCGCTCTTCGGATCTGTAGGCGTAGCGTGTGTAGACCCTATACTAGTGGAGTCCACAAACAGCAGCAGGTACAGCGGGGCTGAGATAATAAAGAGAAGAGACAAGAGGATAGAGGAAGTTCTAAAGAGCTTTTAGTTGAAGCAAGCCCAAAGTAGTGATAATATATTACTAGAACTGATGAAAATAAAGCAGAAAAGAGGGATAATAGTGACAGATAGAATAAAGATGAATACGCCGTTAGTAGAGATGGACGGAGACGAGATGACTAGAATCATATGGAGCATGATAAAGGAAAACCTTATCGAGCCATATGTGGAGCTTAAGACAGAGTACTACGACCTAGGGCTTGAGAAGAGAAACGAGACAGACGACAAGATAACTGTAGAGGCTGCAGAAGCCATAAAGAAATACGGAGTAGGGGTTAAATGTGCAACTATAACACCTAATGCAGACAGAATGAAAGAGTACGAGCTAAAAGAGATGTGGAAGAGCCCTAACGGGACTATAAGGGCCATACTTGACGGAACAGTTTTCAGAACTCCAATAACAGTGGACAGCATAAAGCCGTTTGTAAAGCCTTGGAAAAAGCCTATAACAGTTGCAAGACACGCTTACGGAGACATATACAAGGACGTGGAGTGCAGAATCGAAAAGGCTGCCAAAGTGGAGCTTGTGGTTTCAGATGAAAACGGCGAAATAGAGAGAAAGCTTGTACACAATTTCGACGGGCCGGGAGTAGCGCTTGGAATGCACAACATAGACAAGTCGATAGACAGCTTTGCTAGAGCTTGTTTCAACTACGCACTTGACTTAAAGCAGGACCTTTGGTTTGCGGCTAAAGACACTATTTCCAAGATATACGACCACAGGTTTAAGGACGTGTTCGAGGAGATATACGAAGCTGAGTACAAAGAGAAGTACAAATCAGCGGGCATAGAGTATTTCTACACTCTTATAGACGACGCCATAGCCAGAGTTGTGAAGTCGGAAGGTGGAATGGTGTGGGCCTGCAAGAACTACGACGGAGACGTCATGTCAGACCTTGTAGCGACTGCATTCGGAAGCCTTGCTATGATGACATCAGTGCTTGTATCGCCAGAAGGGTTCTACGAGTACGAGGCGGCCCATGGAACAGTTCAGAGACATTACTACAGACATCTAGAGGGAGAAGAGACTTCAACTAACGCTATGGCGACTATATTCGCCTGGAGTGGGGCCCTTAGAAAAAGAGGAGAGCTAGATGGAATAAAAGAGCTTATGTCGTTTGCTGACAGGCTTGAAGAAGCTTCTATAAAGACTATAGAAGAAGGTGTAATGACTAAAGACCTTATAGAGCTTTCAGAAGTAGAGCAGAAGAAGAGCGTGAACACAGAGGAGTTCCTGCTGGAGATAAAGTCAAGACTGGACGCTATGATGAAGTAGCGCTAATTGAAATATCAGAAAAGATCATCGAGAGATGGTCTTTTTCTATTTAAAAGACAGTTCAATCAAATTTTAGAACGGATTTCGCCTTAAATAGGAATTGCAAAATATCAAAAAACAGTTTAGAATATATACTACATCTAGAAAAATAAATAGAATAAAACACAAGATATTGTATTCTAAACTATGCGGAGGTAAGCGATGAAGTTGGAGAATGAAATAAAGAGGGTATATACCCAGAAACTCGAAGAGCCGAAATACAGAGGCAAGAGCGTATACGACCTCTTTAAATACAAGACGGTGGACGTTGTGATGCAGGACTACAAGACTGGGAAGACTACAGTTGACATGAAGAATCTGGAGTTCCCGGAGTTCTACTCGCAAAATGCATGCGACATAATAGCCAGCAAGTACTTCAGAAAGCAGGGAGTTACAAACAAATACGGATATGAGAGGAGTATGAAGGAAGTTGTACATAGACTTACAAGTTTCTGGACAGAGGCCGCCTATAACGAGGGAATTCTAGACGAGGACAACAAGCAGATTTTCTACGACGAAGTGGCCTATATGATAATGGACCAGAGGTTTTCACCCAACAGCCCTCAATGGTTCAACACAGGGTTAAAACATTCTTACGGTATAGAGAAGGAATCAGACGGTCACTACTACTACGACGAGAAGACAGGAAGAGTAGAGGCTTCAAAAGACGCCTACACGAGGACTCAGGGGAGCGCCTGTTTTATAGTTTCGATAGCTGACAGCTTGCTAGGAGACAAGTCCATAACAGAGCAGATAGTCACAGAGACTAGGCTTTTCAAGCATGGCTCGGGCACGGGAACCAATTTCTCTGAAATCAGGGGAGTCGGCGAGAAGCTTTCCGGAGGAGGCACATCTTCAGGGCTTATGAGCTTTCTCAAAGTGTTCGACAGAAATGCAGGGGCCATAAAGTCGGGTGGAACTACAAGAAGGGCGGCCAAGATAGTCTGCTTGGATGTAGACCATCCTGAGATAGAGGATTTCATAGACTGGAAGGTAAAAGAGGAGAAGAAGGTCATGGCGCTAGGCAAGATGGGCTACGACATGGACTTCAACGGAGAGGCCTATGAAACGGTTTCAGGCCAGAACAGCAACAACTCTGTAAGGTTTACAGACGAATTTATGAGAAAGGCTCTCGGGGAAGAGGATTCTTCTTGGGAGCTAAAAGGCCGCGTGGACAGCAGGATAAACAAGAGTGTGGACGCCTCGAAGCTTTGGGACAAGTTCAACTACGCGTCTTGGTTCTGTGCAGACCCTGCGCCCCAGTTCCACGACATAATAAACGACTGGAACACATGCAAGGTGGAGGACATAGAGGCTTCAAACCCATGTAGCGAATACCACTTTTTAAAGGATACAGCTTGCAACCTTCTAAGTCACAACGTAGTAAAGTACTACAACCCGGAGACTGGAGAATTCGACACAGAGAACTTCAAACATGCTGTGTCGCTGGCGCAGGTTATACTGGAAGCCACTATACACTGGGGTCATTTCCCTACAGCTGATATAGCGGAGAGAAGCCACCTCTACAGGACGACTGGGCAGGGTGTTGCAAACTTAGGAGCACTTCACATGATGATGGCGCATCCTTACGACTCCGACGAGGCGAGAAACATAGGTGCGTCAATAGTTGGGCTTTTGACAGGACAGGCGTACAGGATGTCGTCTCTTATGGCGGAAAAGGTGGGATCATTCCCAGAATACCCTAGAAACAGAGAGTCTATGCTCAGGGTTATAAGAAACCATGCAAGGGTAGTGGACGCCATAGATGGAGATTTCGAGCTTGGATATACACCTCTTAAGGTGGACCACTCTGTGCTTGAGAAAGAGGGGCTGGAGAGTCTGTCTGAATGCCTTAAGTCTGTATGGAGAGAGACTTACGAGTATGGGGAGAAATACGGATATAGAAATGCACAGGTGACTGTAATAGCGCCTACGGGGACTATAGCGTTGGCGATGGACTGCGCCACTACTGGCCCTGAGCCTTTCTTTGCGCATGTAGTCTACAAGAAGCTTGTAGGCGGAGGGTTTATGGAGATAGTGAACCCCCATATTTCAATTGCGCTTAAAAAGCTCGGGTATACAAACTCTCAGATAAGGGACATAGAGGACTATATCCTGAAAAAAGAGAAGGTGACGGAGAACGGATACTCATACGAGAAGATAAAAGATGGAAAGATAGAGGGTGCGCCTCATCTGAAGCCGGAGCATCTAACGGTGTTCGACACGGCCAACAAATGCGGCACAGGAGCGAGGTATATAGAGCCTATGGCCCATGTGAAGTATATAGCTCAGATCACGCCTCTTGTATCAGGAGCCATAAGCAAGACTGTAAACCTACCGAACTCGGCTACTATAGAGGAGTTCAAGGAAGTCCACAGCCAGGCTTGGAAGATGGGGGTAAAGTGTATAGCGCTTTATAGAGATGGAAGCAAGGCCAGCCAGCCGCTTAACTCATCCAAGAGAGACGAAAAGAAGAAGCTGGAGGAGCTTAGCTACTGGGAGCTGCTGGAGCTAGTCAAGAAGCTCAAGGAAAAAGAGGAAAGCGAAAAGCCTCACTTCAGATCAGAGGTTGAAAACTACAGATTAGATGAAAAAGAAGGGTTTAAAAAAGTGGAGTGTTCAAGCTGTGGAAGCATATCCATGGTTCCAAACGGAACATGCCACATATGTCTAGAGTGCGGGAGCACAACAGGATGTAGCTAAAAAAATAAGTCTATGGAGGAAATCCTCCATAGACTTATTTTTTATATACAGGAATGTCGTATTTAAGCGTATAACCTGAACATAGGTCATATAGCTTTTTCATGTTGTTTACCTGCTTGTAGGCCCAGCCTATATCTGTTGCATACTGGTGCCATATCTTGTTTATATCTGGATGCCACTTCATCTCGTAGAGCGTATTCTGGCCCTTGCTTATATAGCCTTCGCTTATAAACTTGGCTCCGCCGACTATAGCTTTCTCAGGTGTGAACCAGCCTTCCTTGTAGGCTTTTTCAGCGCCGAGTTTCAGAGGATTGGAGTCTACAGCGCCTATTCCGAACATATTGTAGACTGTCTTAGGCTCGACAGGCTTGCCGTCTACAGTAGACACCAGCACTCCTTTGGCTAGAGAAGAAGATCCGTTCCCTGTCTCCAAGAAAGCATGAGACACTAGGTATATCTCGTTTACGCCGTAAGTCTTTCCTGCCTCTATAAAGGAAGATCCTTTGCCGCTCAGGATTCCCTTGTTTACAAGCACATTTTTGTCCAGCTCAAGAGCTGAAATTCCAGAAGACCTTGAGAGGTCTAGGAACTGAAAAGATCCAGCTGTGTTCATAGGGAAATTGCCAGGGTCGAGGTAGTACCTTATATCCTCAGGCTTGGCGTTTCTCCAAGTGGCGGTGTACTGAATCCTGTACCAGCCGTTTTCCTCTCCTGTTATAGATACTATGCTTCCTTTCTTGAGAGTACCATATGCAAATGACATGGCATCCATCTGGGACCTGACTTGAGCTGCATCTGAAGTTACAGTGCCCACCATCCCGTTCACAGTCTGGAGCTGAGAGCTATGCACAAATCCAGGCTCGTTTCTGTATTTGTCAGTGACGTTCAGCCTTGAAGACTGCGCCTTTACCATATCAGAAATAGTTGCGTTGTACTGAGTGTAAGTCACAGCTGCGCCGTTGTCCTGGTTTCCAGATCCACCTGTGCCAGGAGTTTGAGGCTCTTCAGGCAAGCTAGGTTCTGGTGCTGTAGGAGTCTCGTTCTTCACGAACAGGGCCAGATTATTGCCGATTCGTTCCGCTGTGTAAGAAAACTTGCTCACATCGCTTTTAAGGTCGAGCACGACTCTTGTGACAAGAGTTCCGCTGCTGTACTCTTTTGGGTTTTCATACTGCGAAGTCCTTACCCTGGCTACAGAGCTAGAACTAACTGAACTACTTGTGTTAAGCGACGTGTCCAGCATATCTACAACTACCCTTCCAGACATGGTGAAGGCCTTGTAGTCCGTAGTGCTGCTGTTGTGAAGCACTATGGCTTCTCGCCCATTTATGTTTTCAAGGGTTATATTTCCCAAGGAATTAACCGAAAGCTCAGGAAAGACGACAGACACGTTGTTCCCGTCGAAAACAGGCTCGAAGCTTGTCTTGGACGAAAGGTTTATAGTCACCCTTAAGTTGTTGTCATCTAGCTGAGAAGCTGTAACTGACTTCACAGGAAACTTTGAGATATGAGACTCAAAGTACTTTCTTTCGATTCCTCCTATCTTTATCTTTCCATTCGGAATATCCAGCACTATTTTGTCTGGACTTTCAGCCGGTACATATACCTTAGGTGCACTGCCTGAAGAAAGAGAAAGTGAAACCGACGAGAGCTGCTTTGAATTCAGGTCACTTGAAGTTATATCAGATAGCTCGACATGAGTTCTGTCTATACCAAGCTGTGGATATACAACCTCGGCCTGAAAGCTTTCCTGGCTCCAGTTTACAACACCTCCGATTTCTTCGGATATAAACCTGAGTGGAACCATAGTGTAGCTGTGAGATTCCCCTTGCCTGCCGATCAGCTTTGGAGGAACGCCTAGGTCTATTTTTTTCTTTATGCCGTTTATCAAAACATAGTTGCTGTCTATTTCAAGGTAGATAGTCTTGTCTTTTGACTTTATTGTAACGCCTTTTTCACCGCTTTCATTGTTCCAAACAACATCGGCTCCCATGGCTTCAGCTATATCTCTAAGCGGAACCATAGTCCTGCCTTCATAAATGACAGCTGGAAAGCTAGTCGGAAGTTCGGATTCATTGAAAGAGACGCCCACATTTCTAAGCGAAAGCTGCTTTCCGTCAACTAAAGCACCTGTGTAGGTCGCTATGGGGGCGCTAGTTGTCTTTGCGCTCACAGCGAGAATATCAGGAAGGTCTTCAGCGTATGTAGAAAGAGGCGATGCGATTATAGAGCAAGACAATAAAATCGATATGATTCGTTTCATCTCATGATACCTCCTAAAAAATAAATTCAATTTATTTATACCCAACTTATAATATATTTTACCATATAGACAAGGCAATATATATCAGAGTTTGGGCATGATAGGAAGACTGAGAAAATAGTTCTAGTTTTTTTGATTTGCAAAGCTTGTTTCTCTTAGAGTGTTTAAGGGTATCAAGTCCAAGAAGAGAAATACACAGTGAATAAATATTCCAAAAAAGCTGGTGTGTGACATTTGAGAGAAAAGTGAGGGTAAAGCCCTAGAATTTAATGAAAAATATCTAAAAAGCACAAAAAAATAATGAAAATATTATCTAAATAGTTTATAATTATTAATACAGGAGGATGAGATTGATGAATCAGAATGCGAAAATAGTGTTGAGAAAGAAAGTTGATAGGGTTATAAAATCTCTGAATTCAAATAACATAAGTGGATATTTTGCTGAAAATAGGACTGAAGCCATAGGTATAGTTGAGAGGATTGTGGCTGAAGGGAGCACTGTTGCATCAGGCGGATCGGTAACTCTAGATGAAGTAGGAATGATAGACCACCTGAGATCGGGAAGGTATGTTTTTTTAGATAGATATGCAGAAGGGCTTACAGAAGCTGAGGTAAAGTCAATATACAGAGGAGCATTCTCTGCGGACGCCTACTTTACAGGACTGAATGCAATAACAGAGTCTGGGGAAATATACAATGTAGACGGGAACGGAAACAGGGTTGCCGCCATCATATACGGTCCAGACAAAGTGGTGTTTGTAGCTGGAGTGAACAAGATAGTCAAGGACTTCGATGAAGCCATAGAGAGAAACAAGAGAACAGCCGCTCCTCCAAACACAATAAGGCTGAAAAAGAAGACTCCTTGTGTAAAACTTGGATACTGCGTGGACTGTAGAAGTGAAGACAGGATTTGCAACAAGTACAGTTTGATAAAGCGAGAGAGAGAGCAGGGCAGAATGCACGTCATATTGATAGATGAGCAGCTTGGTTACTAGACAATCAAATATATACAGAGGATAGTTTCAATTTTGGACAAATAAAACTTGACCTCTAGAGGCTCAGGTGGTAAAATTTTTTCAAGTAGGAACTATCTTTAATCTGGTCCAGAGAGGCTAGAAAGGTATAAATAGAATCTTATCTTTTATTTAAGGTAATATGCCTTTCTGTGCCCGTGCCCAGGAAGGCTTTTTTTATACAAAAAAAGTCTTTGTAAACAACAAAAAAACTGGCGGGGTGATGATGTAATGAATGGAATTATTTATTTAGAAGACGGAACAGTCTATTTCGGAAAAGGATTTGGAGCTTGTGGTACAACTGTAGGGGAGCTTGTGTTTAACACAGCTATGATAGGATACCAAGAAGTGCTTGAAGATCCATCGAATGCAGGACTGATAGTGAACATGACTTATCCATGGATAGGAAACTATGGGATAAGAGAAGGAAAGGACTCAAAAGTGCATACTAAAGGACTTATAGCAAAGTATGTAAACGGGAACCCATCCAACCACAAGTCTATAAAGAATCTTGAAGAGTACATGGTGGAGAAGGGAATAGTTGGAGTTTCAGGAGTCGACACTAGAGCTATAACTAAGAAGATAAGAAGATCGGGAACATTGAAATGTGTAATAACGAACGAAGAGCATTCGGTTGCAGAGCTTGAAAAAAGAGTTAAAGAAGCCGAGTTTAAGACTGACTTCGTTTCAGAGTGCAGCGTAGAGGCTGTAGAGAAGATAGCTGGAAGCGAGCTTAACTTAGGAATACTGGACCTAGGAGATAAAGACAATATAGTCAAAGCTCTAGGCCAGAAGGGATATGGAGTGACTGTATTCCCATATAACTCGAGCATAGAGACTATAAAAGCAGAGAATATAGATGGAATGATCATAAGTGGAGGGCCAGGATCGGCTGAAAGTATTTCAGAGATATCGGGTACGGTTAAGGAAATAGCCCAAAGCTACCCTACTTTTGGAATAGCGCTTGGACATCAGTTGCTAGCCAAGTCATTCGGGGCTCAGGTAGACAAGATGAGCTACGGACACAGAGGCGGAAATCATGCCGTGTACGACTTCGGAAGAGAAAGAGCATATATAGTACCTCAAAACCACGGCTACGTTGTGAACAAGGAGAGCTTGGCAAATACAGAGCTTGAAATTACACACGAAAACCTAAACGACAATACAGTAGAAGGACTTAAGCACTCAAGCTTGAAGATTCAATCAATACAGTTTGAACTTGAAATGGAGTCAGACTTGGAGAACACTTCGTATCTGCTAAATGATTTCATAGACACTGTGAAGGAGGGAAAATAATGCCACTAAATAAAGAGCTAAAGACGGTTATGATAATAGGATCAGGTCCAATAGTAATAGGACAGGCGGCGGAATTCGACTACTCGGGAACTCAGGCCTGTAAGTCCATAAAAGAAGAGGGCATAAGAACGATCCTTATAAACAGCAACCCGGCCACTATAATGACGGACATGAATGTGGCTGACAAGGTGTATATAGAGCCTATAACTATAGACACTGTAGAGAAGATAATAGCTAAAGAGAGACCAGACGGACTGCTAGCTGGGTTCGGAGGTCAGACAGCACTTAACCTTGCTATGGATCTCAATGAAGCTGGAATACTTGAGAAGTACGGGGTGAAGCTACTAGGAGTTAAGCCTGACACTATAAAGAAAGCTGAAGACAGAGAGACTTTCAAGAATCTTATGATAGAGATAAATGAGCCAGTAGCTGAGAGTATAATAGCTACCAAGATAGAGGAATGCAAGGCGTTCGTGGCTAAAAACGGATACCCAGTTATAATTAGACCGGCATTCACGCTTGGAGGAACAGGTGGTGGAGTGGCACACGACGACGAGGAGTTAGTAGAGATCTGTAACTCAGGTTTCAGCAACAGCCCTATAGGACAGATACTCCTAGAGCAGAGCGTTGCAGGATGGAAAGAGATAGAGTTCGAGGTTATGAGAGATGCAAAGGGCAACTCTATGGTTATATGCAGCATGGAGAACGTGGACCCGGTTGGAGTTCATACAGGGGACAGTATAGTTGTGGCTCCGGCTCAGACGCTTGGAACAGAAGAGTATGCAATGCTTAGAACTTCGGCACTGAAGATACTTGAAAACCTGGATCTAGAAGGTGGATGTAACGTACAGTATGCGCTTGACACTGATACAGACAAGTACGTCGTAATAGAGGTAAACCCAAGGGTTAGCCGTTCTTCGGCGCTGGCGTCTAAGGCGGCAGGATACCCTATAGCCAAGATAGCATCTAAGATAGCCATAGGCTATACGCTTGACGAACTCAAGAACTATGTGACTAAGACTTCAAGTGCGCTTTTTGAGCCTTCGATAGACTACGTGGTTATAAAGTTCCCTAAATGGGCTTTCGACAAGTTTGCAGAAGCTGCAAGAAAGCTAGGAACTCAGATGAAGGCCACAGGAGAGGTAATGTCTATAGGTAGAAGCTTTGAAAACGCGATGATGAAGGCACTTACTTCTCTTGAGAGCAAGGCAGAGGGAATGAGACTTGGAAGCCTTGTGGGTATGTCTAAAGAAGAAGTGCTTGAAAAGATAAACAGATGCGACGACGAGAGAATGTTCGCCATAGCTCAGGCCATAAGAATGGGAATACCTGCTGAAAAGATAAACGAAGACACTAAGATAGACATGCTCTTCCTGAACGGAATAGCCAATATTGTGAACATGGAGAACAGACTGTCTAGCGAAGAGCTTACAAAAGAGCTTATATTTGAAGCCAAGGACATGGGCTTTGCAGACAAGGATATAAGCATACTGAGTGGTATAGATACAGACAAAGTAACCGACCTAAGAAAAGAGTACGGAATAACACCTGTCTACAAGATGGTTGACACTTGTGGTGGAGAGTTTGACGCACAGACTCCTTACTACTACTCTTCTTACGACACGGAAAACGAAAATGTGGTTTCAGACGAGGAGAGCATAATAGTTCTAGGTTCTGGACCGATAAGAATAGGTCAAGGTGTGGAGTTCGACTACTGCTGCGTTCACGGAGTTTGGGCTATAAAAGAGGCTGGATATCAGTCGATAATCATAAACAACAACCCTGAGACTGTAAGTACAGACTTCGACACTTCAGACAAGCTTTTCTTCGAGTCGCTTTATATAGAGGACGTAATGAATATAATAGAGCAGGAGAAGCCTAAAGGAGTAGTTGTACAGTTCGGTGGACAGACTTCTATAAACCTAGCTCAAAAGCTAAGTGAAAGAGGCATAAACATACTTGGAACTTCATACGACTCTATAGACCTGGCTGAGAACAGAGAGAAGTTCGGAAAGCTTCTAAGCGAGCTTGAAATACCTTCACCAGCTGGTGGCGGAGTTACAAACCTAGAGGAAGCCTTCGAGATAGTTGAGAAGCTGAAGTACCCTGTAATAGTTAGACCTTCTTATGTAATTGGAGGAAGAGCTATGCAGGTTGTGTATGACGACGAAATACTGAGAGCTTACATGACTGAAGCTGTTACAGCGTCTAAGACACGCCCAGTGCTTATAGACAAGTACGTAAAGGGAACAGAGATAGAGGTAGACGCAATATGCGACGGAGAAGACATACTGATACCGGGCATAATGGAGCATGTAGAGAGAACAGGAGTTCACTCAGGAGACAGTATAACTGTGTACCCTACTATGACTCTAAGCGACGAAGTCAAGGCCAAGCTTGTGGAGTACACTAAGAAAATGGCTGTGGCTCTGAATACAAAGGGACTTATAAACGTGCAGTATGTATATGACGGAGAGGATATCTACGTAATAGAGGTAAACCCTAGAGCGTCTAGAACAGTGCCTATACTGAGCAAGGTGACTGGAGTTCCTATGGTCAAGATAGCTGTAGACATAATGCTAGGCAAGAAGCTTTCAGAGATGGAGTACGGAATTGGCCTTATGGAAGAGAAAAAGTTCAACGCCGTTAAGATACCTGTATTCTCTACAGAGAAGCTAGGAGATGTAGATATATACCTAGGGCCTGAGATGAAGTCTACAGGAGAGGTACTAGGTCTAGACGAGGACCTTGACAAGGCTGTCTACAAGGCTTTCAAGGCTACGAAAGTTCAGATGCCTATGTCTGGCGGAATGTATGTATCTATAAAAGACGTAGACAAATCGGACTCTATAGATATAATCAAGAGCTATGTGGAGATGGGCTTCAACCTCTACGGCTCTATGGGAACTTACCAGTTCCTAAAAGAGAACGGAATAAAGTGCGAGCCTATAGAGACTGCCGAGATAACTGAGAAGATGGCAAGTGGAGATATAAAGCTCATCATAAACACACCTACTAAGGGAAATGACAAGAGAAGAAAAGGGTTCAAGCTTA
This sequence comes from Andreesenia angusta, assembly GCF_001855385.1. Taxonomy (NCBI): domain Bacteria; kingdom Bacillati; phylum Bacillota; class Tissierellia; order Tissierellales; family Gottschalkiaceae; genus Andreesenia; species Andreesenia angusta. The sequence continues at coordinate 21,894 of NZ_MKIE01000003.1, forward strand.
GAAGAAAAGCTGCTGAGCACAGAATACCGCTTTTCACAAGTATAGACACAGCAAAGCTCTTCTTGACTGCGCTGAATGTGAAGAAGAACGAAGACGAAGTAGAGTACAAAGAACTAAAGCACTACTTCAGCTAAAAAAAGGCCAGGCGAAAAGCCTGGCCTTCTGTATTTTTACTTGATTATATGAGAGCAACTGTGATATATATTAAAGAGGTATTTTAAAATAAATATGGGAGTGAATAGAGTATGGATATGGAGTTTTACAAGATAGGGGAAATAGAAGAAAGCAAGCTAGAAGTCATGATAATAGGTATAGAGTACAACAACGAGCTTATATTTGACAAAGTTGAAGATATAGAGGGTTGGAAGCTTCCGGAGCCAAACAAGAATTCAGAAGAATGCCCCATGGAAGCGGCAGTTAAGGTCATAACAGAAGAGATTGGGGCTGTCAGCTTTACGCTCAAGCAGATAGAGGATTTCTGCGTCAAAGAGGACGGGAAAGAGACATACGGAAGGCTTTTCTATGCTAAAGTAGAGAGATTTGACTCGAGCCTAGACTCTGAGATAGAGCTCAGATATTTCTTGGTCCATCCAGAGATATACGAGAAGCTAGCTGAGATGAAAGGCGTTATATAGGAAGAAAAAGGTACGCTGTAGCAATATGGCGTACCTTTTTTGGTATATAATATAAGCAAGAAAAAGGAGGTGAATTTATGGGAAATATATTAGTCGTGGAGGATAATGAAACAATAGCCAACGGACTGGTAAATATAATTAGATCGATAAACGATGGATTAAATGTAAAGACAACAGGGTATGCCGAAGAGGCAATTAGATATGCAGGTGAAGTCAAATGGGACGTGTTTTTACTGGATATTCAGCTAAAAGATTATTCGGGAATTGAGCTTGCAAAGAAACTCAGGGAGGTTGAAAAATACAAGTTGACTCCTATCGTATTCATAACGTCTATTCCAAATGAAGAATTAAATGCATTTAGAAAAATACACTGCTATGATTATATAATCAAGCCGTTTAAAGAAGCAGTGGTCAAAGAAACACTGAAAACTATAATAGAATATGGAATTAGAGAAATTCAAGCTGACGATGTGATTAAGATAAAGAAAAAGTTTTATTCAAATATGATAAAGCAGAAGGAAATAATCTATATAGAGGCTAGGCTTAAGGATTTAGAAATAGTTACAGTTAAAGAAAGGCTTAATGTAAAAGACTATAGCCTAAAGAAGCTTTTTGAAGAGCTGAACGGGGATTTTTTGCAATGTCATAGAAGTTATGTTTTAAATAAGTCCTATTTAGAGCATATAGACCATATAAAAAATGAAATAAAGCTGAGAGAATTAGAACAGGCTATACCGATAGGCAGAACATATAAGAAGCGTTTAATGGAGGATATATCGTGGGAATAGCTCAAATAGGAATTTTAACTGTATTTGATATCGTTATAATGATTATTCTGACTAAGAAGTTACTAAATGTAGAAAGATTGGATAGATTGAAAGTTATACTAATTACTATATCGCTTGTAATTGTGTCTATGATGGCAAGATACTTTCTATATAGTTATAGTTTGATTTTAGGGATTCCAGCTTATGTAATCGCAATATACTTTTTATATAAGCGGAGTTTGAGAGATACTATTTGCTCTTGTTTTTTTAGCTATATAGCCATGATGGTGTTGGAGTTCTTGGGTATAAGTATCGTCAAATATGGGGTTGGAACAGTTGGGTTTGACTTTAAGACGGGAATAATATCACAGAGTCTAGGGCTTGTTCTTGCAACTTTGCTATATTTGACAATTCCATTGAATATTATTATAGAACATATCAAGCGTAAGAAAATTCATAGCTATATATTGGCAAATACAGCTTTGGTATTGATGTCTTTTGCATTGTATTGGAATTTGAATATTCAAGGGTTTTTAAAGGATATAATCATTTTATCCACATTATCTTTAGGAATAGTTTTCTTGAATTTTATTCTATTAAGGCGGGAGATTCGAAGTGAATTGGAAAGACAGAAACTGAATGAATATGACAATTACTTTTCCATAATAAATGAACTTATAGAGGATATTCGGTCAAAACAACATGAATTTGACAACCATATCCAAGCTATAAGAATGATAAGATTTACAAATAAAAACTATGAAAGTTTGACTAATGAAATGGACAGCTATATGGGGGAAATAGAAGAGAGCAATGACTTAGGTGATTTGATAAAGTTGAACAATAAGATATTGGCGGGATTTTTATATAAAAACAAGAAAATGGCAAAAACCTTGGGGATTGAATTTGAAATCATAGTAGAAGACTATAACTTTAGAACTGCCCTCAAAAATTATGAGCTTATTGAGCTGACAGGAAACTTAGTCAAGAACGCCTTTGAAACAGGGATATCTGATAATCATATCTTATTTTCTCTTAAAGAAAATGCTATCGAGGTGAAAAACAAGCATTCATATATTGATGATAGTCATATTGAAAAGATATTTGAAGTAGGATATTCTACAAAAGCCAAATCGGGTAGAGGCTATGGAATGAAAAATATCGTTCAAATCCTAGACAGATATAGTGGAGAGATAGAGGTTTATAATGAGATGCTTTTTGATGAAAATTATTTTGTGGTAAAACTGCTATTTTGAACTTCTGATTTCAATTCTTCAGGACATTCAGGTTCACCCCAAAAGCCCAAACAAGCGGTATAGTTAAGTGAATTAGGAGCAAAGGAAATTAAAAAATTACAGATGATTTTAAGTAGTTTTTTCATAGACAAAGACCCCTTTCGATATTAAAATTTGCAGAGAATATAAAGAAATAATATATATTGAATTTAGAAAGTATAGATTATCCTTTATCAAAAATATGCTAAAAAATGAAATAAAGCAATGAATATAGAGATGATTTTGAACTGTAGGCATTTTTCACGACTATACTTAGGTCTATTTTCACCAATTACAGGAGCTAGACCATAAATCACAGATATTGAAAATATAAAAAGTACAATCGCTAAATTTTGACTTATGGTGAAGTTGTTTTTTAAAAAAATTTCGATTCCAAAGAATGTTCCAGTAAATGCTAGACAGGCTTTGTAGCTTTTAAAATGCATTCCACCCGAAAAAGTTCGCATTGGAAGTAATACTACAAAAGAACATATATAGTCTAAAAAAACTCCAAATATTGCGAATGAAAGCGATAAAATCAAAAACTTTGAGATATCACCTAGTAAGACTTCCAAAGAGTATTTCAGCTTTATAGACTCTATATGAGACAATTCAAATTTATTTGTAAAGTATTTTGCTAAACAATTAATAAAAACCATAGAATACCCCTACCCCTATTATCTAATATGTAGGATATCATAAATGGATAATAATATTATATAAATAGAATAAAAAGCGCTTGAAATGGAATGAATGAAATACTAAATTTCTATTCATTCTATTTCAAATACCGTTCATTCCAATGATATTGAATATTGATTTTTAAAAGGGTAGTATGTGGCTGTAAAGAAAATTTAAAAATATTGGGAGGTATTACTGGAATGAAAAGACTGATTAAAGGAACTATAATGAGTTTAGCATTGACCTTGGGGATAGGAACAGCAGCATTTGCAGCAATAGCTTATGTTGAAGGCGGAGTATGGGACTATGGGACAACTTCTACTAAAGTATACTCAGACTATTATCATCAAAGTAAAGAACATACAGCTTCTGTAAGCGCAGGAGGAAAAATTGTTAGGAGTGGGAATGTAAGCAAAGGACAGTGGGCAAAAGCAAGTATGAGTAAGAGTTGGTATCAAACCGGATATGCATATTATAATGTGAAGTAAGAACAACATAGGTTAAAGGGGCTTCGAAGTAAGTCCCTTTAATAAAATCAGTCAAAAAAGAGGGGAGAAAATATGAAAAAAATATGGATGATGCTGTTTGCAATAGGGCTGACATTTACAGCTATATTCAGTGTATTTCTGTTTTCCAATAGAGAAGAATACAGTCAGGGTTATTTAGACAAGTATAATAGACATATGATAACAGTAAATCACTCTGATAGTTCCGAAGTGGTAGAAGTAGTGTTGAAGAGATTAAATGAGATTGCGATTGAAAATAAGGTGAACTTATATAGAAAATTAGAGTTTTATGATGAAAAATCAAAATACAACAATGATATATATGTTGCAATCAGCGACGAAAGCAAGGTGAAAAAGACATTATACATAGGCGAAAATGAAAACTTAAAGGGCGATTTTAATTTAGATAGAAATGATATAAAGGATTTTAATAATTTAAAGGTAGTCGTAAGACCGTTTATGGAATCAAAGGACGAGGGGCTGATGGGAAATTACTTCGTTCAGAGCGATGATGAAAGTGCGATAAAAGCTGTACTAGAGGAGTTTAGAAATTTAGGTTTAGAATACAACACCATAGAGTTTCCCCCTTTGCTCTTTAATTTGGGCTATACCATAAGTCAAACTGGAATAACTCCACTTATAATATCCTTGGGAATATTTCTATTGAGCTTTGTATTTATCTCACTATATGAGATATCGTTGAGATTTAAGGAAATTTCAATATATAAGCTTCAAGGATATAGACTATTTAAGGTATTTGGAATATTTATTACAGAAAAGCTTGTTTATATTGCCGGCTTAAACTTAATAGCTATCGTAGGATTGGGTATTTATGATACTATCTCCAAGAATGGAAATCGACTAGTTGCTTTCCTACTGTTTTCATTAGTAGTATTAGCAATATATACTGTGGCTATATTATTTATATATGGGGTTAGCTTTCTGATAGCTAGAACTATAGTGATAAAGGATATGATAAAGGGAAATAAGCCCTTGAAACTCATCGGAAATGTAAGCTATTTTGGGAAATATAGTTTCAATATGATATTGATAGTGTTGGTATTTTTACTGATAAGCAAAGTTGGGGAGACCAGCGAAAAGTACAAGGCGCTCAATGAATTTGAAAAGTATAAGCGCTTTTCTGTTACTAGGGCGCTTACTATTTTTGATGAAAGTAAGGAGAAAGAAGTCGATAAAAAACTTGAAAAATTCTATGAGATTCAGGCTGAAAAGACCTTCTTCTTACAAGCTAGCGATTATTTTATTAAAGATGAAGCATTTGATAGAGATGCTAAAGCTATGAATTTGATTGCTAAAGTAGAAAAAGTCAATTATCCAATAGTAACAGTTTCACCAAGTTATTTTAAATATGAAAACGTGGCTGGAGTAAATTTAAGTAAACTACAGTCCGATTCAGAGTATAAGCTAAAGGTGCTATTGCCAGAAAATAATGCATACGACAGAGAGGAATTAAAGCAGAAAATAATAGCGACTTATATAGCGGACAAGCTGGGCTTTTCTACAATTGAAGAAAGCAAATCGATGGAAGCTAAGGTCGAGGTTGAGTTTATGGAATATAAAGGACATAAACAGTTTTTATTTGAGCATGATAATTTCTTTGGGAAAGAGCAGTATGGAGAAAATCCAATTTATGTGCTTTACTCTCCAAAGAATATTTCGGGACAGTATGCGGCTATGCTCTACTCAAATGGAAGGGTTTTTATGGACTTGGGAGAAAACAGTAACTATAAATCTATTAGAGATGAGGTCAAGGGTAGCGGACTCGAAGAGAATTTGACAGATGGAACAAATGTATATAGATATGTAGCCGCCTATATAAATAATTACGAGAAAGAAGAGCGAATATATAGGGGAGTAATAGCTGTGGTGGCTGTGGTTTGGATGTTGATCAATGCATTCTCTAGTATAACCTATCTTGAAGGTAGCAAAAAGCTTATAATTATAAAGAAACTTCATGGCTATAATTTCTTGGAAAGACATAAGGGGATAACAGCTATATATACTGGGATAGCGGCACTTGTAACCGCTGGAGTTCTCGCGATTTATGGATCTAAGCATATGGGGTTGACTCTGGGTATACTGGTGTTTGACTTCACAATTTCGCTGATACTCTTGAAATTGTTTGAGAATAGAGAGATAGTAAAAACCATGAAGGGGGCTTAGGAGATGATAAGAATAGATAATATAACTAAAAGCTATGGAGAGAAAATACTGTTTTCAGATTTTTCGGAGGAAATAAAACAAAGTGAAATCTGTGCCATTATGGGGGAGAGTGGAAGTGGAAAGACAACGCTTTTAAATATAATAGGGAGTTTGGATAGTCCAGACAGCGGAAAGTTATTTATAGACGGTGAGGAAGTAAATCCTAAGAAGAATCAAAAATTACTAAGATACGAGCTTTCATTCTTATTTCAAAACTATGGGCTTATAGATGAACTGACGGTTAAAAAGAACTTACAGATTGCATTAAAATATGCCGAACTCGGGAAAAAGAGAGAATCCGAAATAGAGAAAGCCTTGGAACAGGTTGGATTGAAAGACAAGTTAAATGATAGGATATATACTTTGAGTGGAGGAGAACAACAGAGGGTGGCATTGGCAAGAACGATGCTAAAGCCAAATAAAATAATCTTAGCAGATGAGCCTACAGGATCCTTAGATGAAGCGAATAGGGATATGGTGCTTAAAAATTTACAAGCCCAAAGAGAAGAGGGAAAGACAATACTTATAGTCACGCATGATGCCCATGTGGCGAAAAGCTGTGACCGAATTATATATTTTAATAGAAAAAAACAGTAAATCAAAAGCCCATGCCAATTACGCATGGGCTGATTTTATTTTGAAAGCACTTTTTTCAGTGCATCTATAAAGGCACTGTTTTGCTCTGGAGTTCCAATTGAAACCCTTAGCCAGTCTTTGAGTATAGGCCTTATGATGACTCCTAGCTTTTGAAGTGCTACAAATATCTCGTTAGAGTCTCTCTTTAGAGTGAAGAATATATGGTTCGCCTCTGAAGGGACATACTCCACTCCTAACTTTTCGAACTCATCGTATATATACTTCTTTCCCTCTGCGTTCATGTCGTATACTCTCTTTAAGAACTCCTCGTCTTTAATTGACGCTATTGCAGCCGCCTGAGCTATAGAGTTCACATTGAAAGGGCCTCTAACCTTGTTTATGTTCTCTATTATGCTCTCTGAGGCGAAGGAATACCCAACTCTGAGGGCGGCAAGTCCGTATGCCTTTGAAAAAGTCTTCATGACTATCATGTTCTCGTACTCCGAAAGGTACTTCAGACTGTCTTTAGGGTACTCATCTGACTCCACATACTCGCTGTAGGCTTCGTCGTAGACTACTACTATGTCCTTGGGAACTCGCTTTAGGAAATCTGAAAGTTCCGAGTCTGTGAATATAGTCCCTGTAGGGTTGTTTGGGTTGCAAAGCCATATCAGTTTAGTCTTCTCTGTGATGGCTTCAAGCATAGACTCTAGGTCGTACTTCCAGTCTTTGAGCGGAATTACAACAGGCACTCCGCCCATAACTCTAGTCGTGTCTATATACCTTACGAAGGTCACATCTGACATTATTATCTCGTCGCCGCTCTCTATAAACACCTTAGAAAGTATGTCTATCATCTCGTCGGACCCGCTGCTAACCGCTATGCTTGAGACTGGTATTTTGAATTTTTCGGATATGACGGACTTTAGCTCTGTGCAGTTTCCATCAGGGTAGATCTCTAGCGAATCCAAAGCAGCTTCTATGGCAGCTTTGCAATTAGGCGAGTAGCCTAGAGGATTTTCGTTGGAAGCTAGCTTGACTACTTCACTTAAGTTGTACTCTCTCTGTACGTCTGCTATTGGTCTTCCAGGTTTGTACGGAACTATTTCGGCTATTTCATTTCTGAATTTTATCAATAAAAAAACCCCTTTCTGCTGTGAATTTATAGCTTAATTATAACATAGAATTAATATCTCAAAGCTAAATAAAGCATTGAAAAATAGAAAAATAGGTGTTAGAATCAAAAAAAGAACAAGGTAAGTCAAAGTCAGAAAAGGGTGTGTGCTATGTCTAAACTGAGCAATATAATAGAGGATTTCATAAAGGATATGCTTAAGAGTACAGAAGCGGGAGCTGTGGAGATAAAGCGAAACGAGCTGGCTCAAAAGTTCGAATGCGCTCCATCTCAGATAAACTATGTCTTGACGACGAGATTTACTACAGACAAGGGATACTATATAGAGAGCCGAAGAGGCGGAGGCGGCTATATAAAGATAGTGAAAATAAATATAAATGATGATAGTAGGATTAAAAATTTGGTATTAAATATAATAGGGAGTTCATTGACTGTGAACAAGTCTAGAGATATAGTCAAAGAGTTCCTAAGTGAAGGTGTAGTGAACGACAGAGAGTACAAGCTCATGAATGCGGCGTTATCTTCAAGATTGCTGCAGAGTCTGGACTCTGGGAATGAAATAAGAGCAGATATAATGAAAAATATGCTCTTGGCTTTAGTCGAGAGGAGCTGATAGTTTGAAATGCGATAAATGCGGAAAAAACGAAGCCAATATACACATGAAAAACATATTCAACGGAAACGTTGTAGAGTACCATATATGCGAAGACTGCGCCAAAGACAGCGGTATAATTGGGGAGCAGGGCGGTATTTTCATAGACTCGATACTGAAAGGGTTTATGGGAGACTCCGAAGCAGCTGGCGACAAAACCGAAGAGCAGAAGAGATGTCCGAGCTGCAATATGCGCTACGAAGATTTCAAGAGCAAGGGAAGGCTGGGGTGCGACAACTGCTATCAGGCTTTCAGGGAAGAGCTAAGGCCTATGCTTGAAAAGATGAACAAGTCCAGCCGCCATATAGGAAAAGTTCCCTCGAGGCTAGAAGGGGACGTAGCGAAAAAAATCAGCATGGACAGGCTGAAAAAAGAGATGGAAGAGGCCGTGAAATCAGAGGATTTTGAAAGCGCCGCAGATATAAGAGACAAAATAAAAAAGCTTCAAGGATAGATGCAGGGGGTGGTAAAGTGGAAAGAGATATAGCTATAAGCAGCAGAGTCAGAGTGGCCAGAAATATAAAGGGAAGGCTTTTTCCGGCCAGCATGAGCAGAGAAGAAGGGCTGGAAGTTAGAACGCTGGTGAAAGCGGCAATCGGAGATGAATTCAGATTTGAATACAGCGACATAGACGATCTTAAGAATATAGACAGGACTATCTTGGTGGAAAAGCGCCTCATAAGCAAAGAGCTTCTGAAGAGGCCCGAGATATCGTCATTCCTTGTAGACAGACAGGAAAACACAACTATTATGGTGAATGAAGAAGACCAGATAAGAATTCAGAGCATCTCAGGAGGGCTTGATCTAGACAGCGCATGGGAGAAATGCAACAGAGTAGATGATATCTTAGAGGCGAAGCTAGAATATGCATTTGACGAGGAGTTTGGATACTTGACTTCATGTCCAAGCAACACCGGCACAGGACTCAGGGCATCTGTAATGGTCCACTTGCCTATACTTGTGGGGAATGGGCTTGTAAGCGCCATAATGCATTCAGTTGGAAGAGCCGGGATAACTATAAGGGGAATCTACGGAGAGGGAAGCAAGGCTGTGGGAAATTTGTTTCAGATCTCCAACCAAACCACACTTGGAGAGACGGAGCAGGAGTCGATAGAGAAGCTTAGGAACATAGTCTCCCAGATAATAGACAGAGAAACTCAGGCAAGAGAGATACTTTGCAAGAGCAGCAGAGTGGAGCTAGAAGACAGGGTGTACAGGTCACTTGGGACGCTTACAAACGCCAGGATAATAACGACTGACGAGGCCATGAGAAAGCTTTCAGACATAAGGCTTGGAGTGGATTTAGGAATACTAAAGCTGGACTTAGATAGAATAGACAGACTTACGATGGAGATTCAGCCGGGAAGCGTACAGAAGAAGATAGGAGACGAAGTCTCAGAGTATAGACGAGATATAAAAAGAGCCGAACTGCTGAGAGCGGAGCTCATTTAAAGAAGGGGGAAGGTATATGAACTTATTCGGGAAGTTTACAGAGAGCGGTCAAAGAGCCATATACTTAGCTCAGGAAGCTGCAAAAGAGCTAAGGCATGGGCAGGCCGGAACAGAGCATCTGCTCTTAGGGCTTGTACAGAGCGAAGGTGGTCTGGCTTCGGAAATACTAGAGGAATACGGGATAGACTACGAAGATGTCAGGGACTTTGTGCTCAACATGATAGGGTACGGAATGGTGGAGGAGCTGAAGGGCTTTACGCCGAGGAGCAAGAAGGTGTTCGAGCTAAGCATAGAGGAGGCTAGAAAGCTGGGCCAAAACTATGTGGGAGCGGAGCATCTGCTCTTGGGACTCATAGAAGAAGGTGAAGGTGTTGCGGCTGTTATACTCAGCAATCTGCTGGACGTTGGGCTGGACACTTTCGCAGAGGATATAATAAGAAGGATAAACGGAGAAGAGGGCGACTACCTTTCGGATGAAAGCGCGCTCGACAAATACGGAAGGGATATAACAGCCATGGCCAAAGACGGGAAGATAGACCCCGTGATAGGCAGAAGCAAGGAGATAGAGAGGGTTATACAGGTGCTCTCAAGAAGGACCAAGAACAACCCCTGCCTTATAGGAGAGCCAGGGGTAGGCAAGACGGCTATAGCGGAAGGGCTTGCCCAGAAGATAATATCTGGGGAAGTGCCGGACACGCTTAAAAACAAGAAGCTTGTATCGCTTGACCTTTCGTCCATGATAGCTGGAACCAAGTACAGGGGAGATTTTGAAGAGCGCATAAAGCAGGTGATAGAGGAAGTCGGGAGCAAGCAAGACGTTATACTCTTCATAGACGAGATCCACATGATGGTCGGAGCGGGAGCTTCTGAGGGCTCTATGGATGCGGCGAACATCCTAAAGCCTGTGCTGGCAAAAGGAGATCTTCAGACTATAGGGGCTACTACGATAGACGAGTACAGAAAGTATATAGAGAAAGACTCGGCTCTGGAGAGAAGGTTCCAGCCAGTCAAGGTGGAAGAGCCTGACGAGAAAGACGCGATAGATATTTTGAAGGGACTAAGAGATAGATATGAAGCCCATCACAGGGTGAAGATAACAGACGAGGCTATAGAGGCCGCAGTAGAGCTCTCGACCAGGTATATAGCCGACAGGTATCTGCCAGACAAGGCCATAGACTTGATAGACGAAGCCTCTTCAAGAGTCAGGCTGAAGACGGCCACTCCGCCAGACGAGATAAACAGTCTTGAGTCGAAGCTAGAAGAGCTTTGCAAAGAGAAGGAAGAAGCTGTGAACAACCAGAATTTTGAAAGGGCGGCCAAGATAAGGGATGAAGAGCACGCCATAAAGAGCGAGCTCAAAGATAAGCGGGAAGACTGGAGCAGGCAGAAGCAGTCCAAGAGCAAGGAGGTACTGTACGAAGATATAGCCGATGTGGTCTCGCTTTGGACAGGGATACCTGTGAAGAAGCTTTCGGTCGAGGAGTCGGAGAAGCTCCTGAACCTAGAGGATACGCTTCACAAGAAGGTGATAGGTCAGGACCAAGCTGTAAAATCCCTTTCTGCCGCTGTGAGAAGGGCCAGAGTTGGGCTTAAAGACCCCAAGAAGCCTATAGGGACTTTTATATTTGTAGGGCCTACAGGTGTTGGAAAGACGTATCTTGCGAAGTCGCTTGCTGAGTCGCTCTTTGGAGACGAAAAAGCCATGATAAGGCTGGACATGTCTGAGTATATGGAGAAGCACTCGGTCTCCAGGCTTGTGGGATCTCCTCCTGGCTACGTGGGGTACGAAGAAGGCGGACAGCTTACTGAAGCCGTGAGAAGGAGGCCTTACTCTGTAGTGCTCTTAGATGAAATAGAGAAGGCCCACCACGATGTGTTCAACATACTGCTCCAGCTTCTAGACGATGGAAGGCTTACAGACTCGAAGGGAAGGGTTGTGGACTTCAAGAACACCGTGATAATAATGACTTCAAACGTGGGGGCTCAGAGCGTAAAGAAGAGCTCCATGGGATTTGGAGTTTCAAAACAGGACTCTAGCAGAGAAGAGGAGCTTAAAGCAGCCGAAGCGAATATAAACTCAGAGCTTAAAAAGCTTTTCAGGCCGGAGTTTCTAAACAGGATAGACGAAACTGTAGTCTTCCATCCGCTAAGCCAGGAAGAGATATCCGAGGTCGTGGAGATAATGATAAACGAGCTTTCTGAGAAGCTTAAAGCCATGAAGATAGACGTAGAGGTGAGCGAGAAAGCCAAGAAGCATATAGGTGAGAAAGGCTACGACGCGGACTTCGGAGCTAGACCTCTAGAGAGGACCATAAAGACGCTTGTGGAAAACAGGCTGTCGGAGGAGATACTGAGAGGAAACATATCCTCAGGAGACAGGATTGTCATAGATTACAGGGAATCTGAAATAGTTTTCGAGAAAATATAGAAGGGGCCTTCCGGCCTCTTCTTTCAATTGAAAAACTTCCCTTTTTCCTCTATAATCTAGATAGAGAGTACAGGAGGGTTGAAATGGCTAAAAACAAAAACATATTTGTGTGCCAGGAATGCGGATACGAGTCCGCCAAGTGGATGGGAAGGTGTTCATCTTGTGGGGAATGGAACACCTTTGTAGAGGAAGTGGTGGAAAAGAAGGCAAGGCAGTTTGCAAGAAGCGGAGACAGCGGGGGAAAAGCAGAGAAGCTAGACGAGCTTACGTTCGAGGTGGAGAGCAGGATATCGAGCGGGCTTGATGAGCTGGACAGAGTCCTAGGCGGAGGAATAGTGAGAGGTGGAATGGTGCTCTTCGGGGGAGATCCTGGAATAGGAAAGTCCACGCTTTTGATTCAAATAGCCGGGATAATGTCGGACAGAAGTATAAAAGTGCTCTATGTATCAGGAGAAGAATCTGCAAAGCAGATAAAGCTCAGAGCCGATAGACTTAGTATAGGCGGAGAAAACCTCTATGTGCTTGCCGAGACAGACTTAAGCGTCATAAACGAAATAGTCGCCGAAGTAAAGCCAGACGTATTGGTGATAGATTCAATCCAGACTGTGTACAGCCCAAATGTGGAGTCTGCCCCGGGCAGCGTAAGCCAGGTAAGAGAGACAACGTCTGGGCTTATGAAGATAGCCAAGAAGGGGGAGATAGCCACGCTTATAGTAGGACACGTGACAAAAGAGGGAGCTATAGCGGGGCCGAGGGTACTAGAGCATATGGTGGACACCGTGCTCTACTTTGAAGGCGAGAGGCACAACACCTATAGGGTGCTCAGAAGCGTGAAGAACAGATTTGGCTCCACAAATGAGATAGGCATTTTCGAGATGAAAGAAGAGGGGCTGGTAGAAGTGCTGAATCCCTCGGAAGTCCTGATTGCTTCAAGGCCCAGCAATACGGAGGGAAGCATGATAGTCCCTAGTGTAGAGGGCAGCAGACCAATGCTTGCTGAGATACAGGCGCTTGTAAGCCATACGCCGTTCGGGATGCCGAGACGTGTGGTGACTGGGCTTGACTACAACAGGGTAATACTTATGATAGCTGTGCTTGAAAAAAAAGCGGGTATACACCTTGAATCATCAGACATATATGTGAATATAGTCGGAGGGATAAGCTTAAAGGAGCCAGCCATGGACCTAGCCATAATAGCTGCCATAGTCTCAAGTTTCAAAGAGGAAAGCATAAATCCTAAGCTTGTGGCTGTGGGAGAAGTGGGTCTCACAGGGGAAGTCAGAAGCGTCGGCTCTATAGACAAAAGGGTGAAAGAAGCCGAAAAGATGGGATTTGAGAAGATAGTTGTTCCAAGGGCAAATCTAAAGGGGCTGGAACAGCAGCGCGGAATCGAAGTCATAGGGGTTTCAAACGTGGTGGAAGCCCTGAATATAGTAATGGGAGGTTAGAGATGAAAGAAGAGTTGATTAAAAGAGAGAAAATGCTCGAATCGCTTAAGCTGGTAGCTCCAGGGACATTGCTCAGGGAAGGGCTAGACAATATTGTAAGAGCTAGGACGGGAGCACTAATAGTTGCAAGCGACAACGAGGAAGTTATGAACATAGTAGACGGGGGATTCAATATAAACAGCGACTTCATACCTTCGAATCTATACGAGCTTGCAAAGATGGACGGGGCCATAGTGTTGAGCGAAGATTTGAAGAAAATACTTGTGGCAAATGCCCAGCTAGTGCCGGATGCAGGCATAACTTCCAGGGAGACTGGCACAAGGCATAGAACGGCTGAACGTGTTGCTAGGCAGACTGGAAAACTGGTCATATGCATATCGCAGAGAAGAAATGTAATAACTCTCTACAAGGGGAACCAGAAGTATGTGCTGAAAGATGTCAACGAGATTCTGAACAAGGCGAATCAGGCGATACAGACGCTTGAGAAGTACAAGGTGGTCTTGAACCAAGCTGTGGAGAAACTGAGCGCCCTTGAGTTTGAAAACTCAGTAACGGTGTTCGAGGTTGCCAAGGTGATACAGCGAACAGACATGATGATGAGAGTAGTCTACGAGATAGAGAAGTATATACTAGAGCTAGGGGACGAAGGCCGACTGGTCCAGATGCAGCTTGAAGAGCTGAAGGGCGATGCAGAGGAAGATGGAATCAACGTAGTCAGAGACTACTATGTTCCGTCAAGCAGAAAGGACAAGGACGGATATGTAGAGGCCAAGAAAAAGCTGTCTAGGCTTTCTTCCGATGAACTGCTTGACCTTGAAAACATATCTAAGCTGCTAGGCTATGGAGACGGGATATCGGCACTCGACCTAGAGACATCTCCTAGAGGGTACAGGATTCTAAGCAAAATCCCAAGACTTCCATACTCGGTGCAGGAAAACACTATAGCTATGTTCGGCACGCTTCAAGAGATACTGAAGGCGAGCATAGAGGAGCTGGATACGGTAGAGGGTATAGGTGAAGTCAGGGCCAAGATGATAAAAGAAGGACTCAGAAGGCTAAGGGAATATACGTCGCTAGAGAGACACATATAAAAAAACAGTTGAAAAAAAAGAGACTCTGTGATAGAATAAAAAATTTTGACAACTAATAAGCGATACGCTATAATCTAATTGGTAGTTTAAATTAGGGGAGGGACCGCTATGTTTGATATAGGGGACAAAATCGTTTATCCTATGCATGGTGCAGGAACCATAGTATCGATAGAAGAAAAAGAGATATTGGGGGAGAAGAGAAGGTATTACACTATGAAAATGCCTATAGGCGATATGAAGGTGATGATACCCGTAGACTGTGTTGAGGAAATAGGAGTCAGAGGGATAATAAGCAATTCCGATATGGAAGAAGTGCTGGAAATACTATCGGGAGAAAAGAGCCAGATGTCTCAAAACTGGAACAAGAGGTATAGGAACAACATGGACAAGATAAAGAGCGGGGATATATGCGAAGTAGCTGGAGTTGTCAGAAACCTATCTCTTATGGACAGAGAAAAGGGACTCTCCACTGGAGAGAGAAAGATGCTCAACAATGCAAAGCAGATACTCTTAAGCGAAATAGCGCTAGTCAAAAATATGAACAAAGAAGAGGCAGAAAACTTAGTCGCCGAGTCGCTCTGCTAAGGCAGAGGACTTCAGATAAAGTATAGGGCTTTAAGGTTTACAAGCAGGGGGTGAATGCATGGTGGAAAGATTTTTTCAGAAGATGGTAAAAGTGCTGATAGTGCTTATCGGAGCCGGAATTGGAGCGGGAATAGTAGCGGTTGTGGATAGCTTGAATTTACTAGGGGACTCTATTTCAGAGAGGAACCTAGCTTATCTGTATGTTGCAGCAGGAGTTTTATTCGGACTTATATTTTTCTTTTTATCCAAGGTGATAATTTCTACACTCTACAAGATTTCTACAGAGATGGAAAAGAGGTTTCAAAACATACCTACGACAGATGTGGTGCTGGGAGCTATAGGCCTTGTAGTTGGATTTGTTATAGCTTTTCTGCTAAGCGGAATACTTACGAGGATACCGTATGTGGGACTTACTCTTTCTCTTATAGCATATATAATATTTGGGTACTTTGGTCTCAGAATACTCACCAAGAAGAGGGATGACTTCGGAGGGGCGTTTGAAAGGCTTAAAAACCCGGCAAAAGAAAGAGGTCAGAAGTCTGACAAGTCGGGCTCAAAGCCCAAAATACTGGACACTTCTGTCATAATAGACGGCAGGATATTTGACATAGCCAAGGCGGGCTTTATAGAGGGACCCGTAGTCATACCAGAGTTTGTGCTAAAGGAGCTTCAGTATATAGCAGACTCCGCAGATTCTCTAAAGAGGGCGAAGGGGAGAAGAGGCCTGGACGTATTAAACAAGATACAGAAAGAGCTGGACATAGAGGTAATAGTCACAGACAAGGACTTTGAAGAAGTGTCCGAGGTGGATCTAAAGCTTCTAAGGCTTGCTCAGGCGTTGAACGGGAAAGTGGTGACAAACGACTACAACCTAAACAAAGTGGCTGAAGTCCACGGAGTGGCGGTGCTGAACATAAACGAGCTCTCGAACGCTGTAAAGCCTATAGCTATACCTGGCGAAGAGATGCATGTGCACGTCATAAAAGTGGGGAAAGAGTCTGGTCAGGGAATAGCCTACCTAGACGATGGAACTATGATAGTCGTGGAAGGTGGAAAGTCGCTTGTAGGCAAGAAGATAGACGTTGTGGTGACGAGTGTGATACAGACACCGGCTGGAAGGATGATATTCGGAAAGCCAAAGGAACTGCTTTTAAAAGAAGGAAACTAAGAAAAGTGCTGCTTTTAGGGAAATCCCTAAGGACAGCACTTTAATTTTAAGGAGATGATAGTGTGATTTCAGCAATAGTGCTAGCAGGAGGAGCTGGAAAGAGGATGAACTCGGATGTGAGCAAACAGTATATGGAGCTTGCAGGAAAGCCTGTGCTACATCATTCGATAGCTGCCTTTGACAGCCACGACGAGATAGGAGAGATAGTGGTGGTCATAAGGAAAGGAGAAGAAGAGCTCTTTGAAAGAGAGATATTCTCAAAACAGCAGTTTAGAAAAAACATAAAGATAGTCAGGGGAGGCGACGAAAGAAGCGACTCTGTGAGAAACGGGATTTCTATTTTAGACTCCAAGTCGGAGATGGTACTGGTGCACGATGGGGCGAGGCCTTTTCTAGACAAGAGCATAATAGACCATAATATATCAGGCTGTAGAACGTACGGAGCCTGCGTGACTGCTGTGCCGTCTAAAGACACTGTCAAGATAGTGAGCAGCTCTGGCGAGATTGTGGAAACGCCTGACAGGAACACTGTGTTCTTGGCTCAAACTCCACAGACTTTCAAAACAGAGATAGTAGCAGAGGCCCTTAAAAGTGTGCAAGAAGAAGGACTAGCCATAACAGACGATAGTATGGCAGTGGAGTCGCTGGGAGTGAAAGTTCAGATTGTAGAGGGGTCTTATGAAAATATAAAGCTGACGACGCCGGAGGACATGGCTGTCGGAGAGATAATAGCTAGAAAGAGAGGGTGTTAGCATGAAAATAGGCATAGGATACGACGTACATAGACTACAAGAAGGGCGAAAGCTGATACTTGGAGGAGTGGAAGTACCTCACTCAAAGGGGCTATACGGACACTCGGATGGAGATGTGCTTACACATGCCATAGTAGATGCCATACTTGGAGCGCTCGGGAGAGGGGATATAGGAAGACATTTCCCGGACACATCTGAAGAGTATAAGGATATATACAGCATAAAGTTGCTAGAGCGTGTTGTGGAGTATATGGATTCAGAAGGTTACTCGATAGGGAATTTAGACTGTATAATAGCCGCCCAGAAGCCCAAGCTTGCACCATATATAGAGGATATGGAGAAGCTAATTGCGAAGACGCTTAAAACAGAAGTGGGAAACGTGAATATAAAGGCGACCACGACAGAAAAGCTTGGATTCGAGGGAAGGGAAGAGGGCATATCCTCTCAGGCTGTAGTGCTCTTAAACAACTAGTTGACACAGGTTTGCTTTTCTAGTAATATAAATCTGATTAGGGTGTTGCCGCGAATAGACCTTCGTTCCTTTGGGGATGGAGGTATTTTTGTTTAGATACAATTTAAATCAAAAGGAGAGAACGCTATGAGAATGTCAAAACTGTATATGCCTACACTTAGGGAAGTACCTTCGGAGGCGGAGCTTCCAAGCCACAAGCTGCTGCTTAGAGCTGGAATGATAAAGAAACTCGTATCAGGAGTATATACATATCTTCCTATGGGCTACAGAGTCATAAGAAAGATAGAGAATATAGTTAGAGAAGAGATGGAGAAGATAGACTCTCAAGAGGTGCTTATGTCTGCCATACTTCCAGCCGAGCTTTGGCAACAGACTGGAAGATGGGAGGACTTCGGGCCTGAGATGTTCAAGCTTCACGACAGGCACGGAAGGGAGTTCTGCCTTGGGCCTACACATGAAGAGGTTTTTACGGACACGATAAGACATGACGTAAAGTCCTACAAGCAGCTGCCACTCAGCCTCTACCAGATACAGACCAAGTACAGAGACGAGAAGAGACCTAGATTCGGGCTTATGAGATCGAGGGAATTCATAATGAAAGACGCCTACACTTTCGACGTGGACGAAGAGAACATGGTAAAGGCCTACTATGAGATGTGGAAAGCCTACGAGGAGATATTCAAGAGATGCTCTCTTGACTTCAGAGTGGTCGAAGGCGACTCGGGAGCTATGGGCGGAAGTGACTCACACGAGTTCACTGCCATGTCTGAGTACGGAGAGAGCAATATAGTCTACTGCGACAGCTGCGACTACGCCGCTACAGACGAAAAGGCGAAATGCGTATACGAGCAGAAAGCAGACGACGCAGTAGCTGAAGAGCTTGAAAAAGTTCACACTCCTGATGTAAGGACTATAGATGAGCTTTCAGAGTTCTTTGGAGACTCTAGCTCTAAATTTGCCAAAATGGTCATATACAATGTAGCTGGAGAGATAGTTGCAGCTATGATACCTGGAGACAGAGAGCTAAACGAGATAAAGCTTCTGAACATACTTGGAGCAGGAGAGCACGAGATACAGATGGCCTCTGAAGAAGAGGTGAAAGCTGCCACAGGAGCGGAAGTTGGATACGCAGGGCCTATAGGGCTTGCTGAAAATGTAAAGCTTCTAGTCGACTCTAGAGTGGCTGCTATGAAGAATTTCTATATAGGGGCAAACGAGACAGGGTACCACTGTAAAAATGCCAACTACGGAAGGGATTTCGAGGGCGAGATAGTGGAGGATCTGTTGCTTGCTGGAGAAGGAGACGCATGCCCTAGCTGTGGCGGAACGCTTAAGATGGACAGGGGAATAGAGATAGGGAACATATTCCAGCTTGGTACAAAGTACAGCAAGGCTCTAGGCGCGACTTATCTAGACGAAAACGGAAAAGAGCAGGACATGGTAATGGGGTCTCATGGGATAGGTGTATCTAGGACTATGGCGGCTGTCATAGAGCAGAACTACGATGAAGACGGAATAATCTGGCCTATAGCCCTTGCGCCGTACGAGGCCATAGTGGCCATAGTAAACGTAAAAGACGAGGAGCAGGTAAAGCTAGGAGAGGAGATCTACAGCGAGCTCAAGTCTATGGGAGTGGAAGTGCTGCTTGACGACAGAAAAGAGAGAGCTGGAGTGAAGTTCAAAGATATGGACTTGGTCGGAATACCGCTTAGAATAACTGTGGGCAAGAGAGCGCCTGAAGGCATAGTGGAGTTCTCGAACAGAAGAGACAGGGAAAAAGTGGAGCTGGAAAAATCTCAGCTAGCAGACAAAGTAAAGTCTGAATTTGAAGCTCAAGGTCTTACTATTTAGTTACAGTAAGTTGAAAAAATGCTTCGCTTTATAGACTGTGAAAAGCGTTGTGATATAATGCAAGTGAGTTTCTAATATTATTTTGGAGGGATAGACTTGAAGAAGATAATTGCGGTCTTGCTTGCATCTGCTATGCTTGCTACGGTGGCGGTTGCAGACAGGATAGAGAATGTAACGGTGAGTCTTGGAAGTGACTTAAACGGCGAGCAGAGGGCCATGATGCTGGACAGATTCGGTGTTGGAGAAGATGTAAATATTGTGGAAGTCACAAATAGAGAAGAGAGGGCTTATCTTGGAAACTATGTCGACGAGAGCCTGCTTGGAACAAGGGCGATATCCTGCGCCTACGTGGAGGAGCTCGACGACGGGTCTGGAATAGAGGTGGAAACATCTAACGTCACTTGGGTCGACGAGAGAATGGTGCAAAACGCACTTACAACTGCCGGAGTGAAAGATGCCAAGGTCAAGGTCTCTGCTCCATTCAAGGTATCTGGGACGGCTGCGCTTACAGGAGTCATAAAGGCCTTCGAAGGGGCGACAGGCTCGACTGTGAGCGAAGAGGAGAAGCAGGTGGCAAACGAGGAGATAGCCAAGACAGGCGAGCTGGGCCAGGAGATAGGAAAAGAAAAGGCCACCGACCTTATTGAGGAGATAAAGCTGAAGGTAGTAGAAGAAGGCATAAGCGATCCTCAGGAGATAAAAGTTATAGTCGAGGAAAAAGCTAGAGAGCTGAACATAACGCTAAATGAAGAGCAGTTCCAGCAGATAATATCGCTTATGCAGAACATAGGTTCGCTTGACCTGGACATATCCGGGATAAAGGACCAGCTTTCAGATATCTCCGACAAGGTCACTACAGCTGTGGAAAATTCAGAGGAAGCCAAGGGGCTGCTTCAGAAGATAGCGGACTTTTTCAAGGAGCTTCTAAGCGGCATCACATCTTAAGTATATAAATAAGGCGCTTAACAGCGTCTTTATTTTTTAGCGTATATACTGTATAATGAACTGAAAAAAGAGATAGAAAACAGGAGGCATATGGAATGGTTAGAGTGAGATTTGCACCGAGTCCTACGGGCTACTTGCATATAGGAGGACTGAGAACTGCACTTTACGACTACCTATTCGCCAAGCAAAACGGAGGTAAGTTCATACTGAGAGTCGAAGATACAGACAGAACTAGATTTGTAGACGACTCTATAGAGAACCTCGTAAAGGCTATGGAATGGGCAGGAATCGGGCATGATGAAGGTGTTTTTATAGAGGACGGAAAGATGGTTGAAAGAGGGGAGTACGGCCCTTACGTTCAATCAGAGAGACTTCATATATACAGAGAGTATATGGACAAGCTTCTAGAGAGTGGAGATGCTTACTACTGCTTCTGTAGTAAGGAAAGGCTCGAAGCCATAAGAGAAGAACAGAAGAGCAAGCAGATGATGCTTGGATATGACGGACACTGCAGAGATTTAAGCGCAGAAGAGGTCAAGTCTAGAATAGAGGCTGGAGAAGAGTATGTAATAAGACTTAAGCTTCCTGAGAACGAGGACATAACTTTCCACGATCTTATAAGAGGGACTATAACCATGAACACCAAGGATCTAGACGACCAGGTGCTTATGAAGTCTGACGGATTCCCGACTTATCATATGGCAGTAGTCGTAGACGACTATCTTATGAAGATAACACATGTAGTGAGAGGAGAGGAATGGCTGCCTTCAGCTCCTAAGCATGTATACCTGTTCAAGGCTTTCGGATGGGACGCACCGGAGTTTGTGCACCTGCCTACGGTTCTCAACAGTGAGAAGAAAAAGCTGAGTAAGCGTCATGGTGACGTGGCTGTAGAGGACTTCAAGTCCAAGGGATACCTTCCTGAGGCGCTTGTAAACTACCTTGCACTTATAGGCTGGAGCCCGGAGAGCAACAATGAGTTCTTCACCATGGAAGAGCTTGTATCTGAGTTCTCTTTTGACAGGGTTTCAAATGCAGGAGGAGTTTTCGACAAGCAGAAGCTGGACTGGGTAAACGGACATTATATAAGAGAGGCCGATCTGGACAGACTTACAGAGCTTGCAATTCCATACTTGATCGAGAGTGGAGAGATAGACAGCGCAGACGTGGAGAACAGATACGACTGGATAAAAGCCCTAGTTGCAATACTGAAAGACAGAGTGTCTACAGTGGCTGAGATATCTGAGAAAGCCAAGTTCGTATTCGAGAACAATATAGAGTTCGAGACTGAAGAGGCGGAGCAGACTATAAAAGAGAGCCAGATCATAGAGATACTGGCGGCGCTCGAAGAGGAGCTTTCAGCCATAGACGAAATAGATGAAGAGTTCTCTAAGGGAATCATGAAAGCACTACAGAAAAAGACAGGGGTAAAGGGCAAGAATCTCTTTATGCCTATAAGAATAGCCATAACAGGACAGCAGCACGGACCTGACCTTGACAAGATAATGCTTGTAATAGGGAAGGAAAACCTCCTGAAGAGGATAGAAGTGGTTAAATCAAAATTGAAATAAAGACATTGAAGAGGAGAGTAGCGCAGCTAAAAGCAAAAGAGAGAGGTCTCTAGGCTGAAAGGACCTTGGCGGAAAGCTGTGTGAAATGCACCTTGGAGTCTCTCTTTTGAACAGAGTAGGAAGAGACGTATATCTGCGTTAAAGATCGGAGTGGAGAGAAATCTCAACCAGAGTGGAACCGCGGGAAGCCGTCTCTGTATATTCTATACAGAGGCGGTTTTTTGTATTTGAAATCAAGAGCGAGGAGGAAATTATGTTTAGAGGAGTTGTAGAAGACATAAGAGCTATAAGGCAGAGGGATCCAGCAGTGAGAAGCAACGTAGAGGCATTTCTATGCTATCCTGGGCTTCATGCAATCTGGAACCACAGACTTACACATTGGCTTTACAAGCACAGGGTGTTTCTGCTGTCTAGAATAATATCAAATATCTCCAGGTTTTTTACAGGGATAGAGATACATCCTGGTGCTACAATAGGAAGAAGGGTATTTATAGACCATGGTACAGGAGTTGTGATTGGAGAGACGGCCGAAGTCGGAGACGATGTCACCATATACCAGGGTGTAACGCTTGGAGGAACTGGAAAGGACACTGGCAAGAGGCACCCTACCATAATGGAAAACGTGGTTATAAGCAGCGGAGCCAAAGTGCTAGGGCCATTCACTGTAGGGGCTAACTCCAAAATAGGGGCAGGATCTGTAGTGCTCAAGGAAGTACCGCCTAACTGTACTGTAGTGGGGGTGCCTGGAAGGATAGTGGTGAAAGACAACAAGAGAGTGAATGTTGAAGAGAGTGGCAAAGCTGTGAAAAAAGAAGACTGCTTGAAAGAGATAATGAAGGACATAGACCTTGACCAAGTGGGACTGCCAGACCCTGTAGCAAGGCAGTTTGAAAACCTTGTAAAGAGGATAGAGGCATTGGAAGAGAAGCTTGAAATAGAGAAGAAGGGAAAGGGTGAAGAGGATGAAACTTTATAATTCCATAAAAAGAGCGAAAGAGGAGTTTGTTCCGATAGACAGCGACGAGATAAAGATGTACGTTTGCGGGCCTACAGTATACAACTATATACATGTTGGGAATGCAAGGCCGCTTGTAGTGTTCGACACGCTCAGAAGATATTTGAACTACAAGGGGCAGAAGGTGAACTACGTAGTCAACTTCACAGACATAGACGACAAGTTGATAAATAAGGCCAAAGAGGAAAACACCACAGTGAGTGAGCTGGCTGAAAGGTATATAGAGGAGTATCTAAAGGACTCGAGAGCACTGAATGTAAACGAGGAGGACACAAAGCATCCAAAGGCTACAGAGCATATAGACGACATCGTAGAGTATGTCAAAGCGCTTATAGAAAAGGGATACGCATACGAGAGCCATGGAGATGTGTACTTCGAAGTGGCCAAGGTGGAGGACTACGGAAAGCTGTCCAAGAAAAAGCTGGAAGACCTTATCACGGGGGCCAGAGTTTCTGTGAGCGATATAAAGAAGAGCCCTGCCGACTTTGCGCTCTGGAAAAAGGCCAAGGTCGGTGAGCCAGCATGGGAGAGCCCTTGGGGGCTTGGAAGACCGGGCTGGCATATAGAGTGCTCTGTGATGTCCCAGAAATACCTTGGAGAGACTATGGACATACACGCCGGTGGAGAGGACCTTCAGTTTCCACACCACGAAAACGAGATAGCGCAGAGCGAAAGTCTAACAGGGAAGCCGTTCGCAAACTACTGGCTTCACAACGGGATGATAAACGTGAACAACGAGAAGATGTCCAAGTCGAAGGGCAATTTCTTCACAGTAAGGGAGATATCCGAGGAATTCCATCTTGAGATACTCAGGTTCTTCTTGCTCACAGCTCACTACAGAAAGCCTATAAACTTCAGCAGAGACAATATGGAGCAGGCCAAGAGAGGGCTTGAGAGAATCTACAAGTCGAAAGAGAGACTAGAGGAGCTGCTGGAGTCTGCTAAAGGGTCTGAAATCTCCGAGAAAGACGCAGAGGCCCTAGCTGAGGTGGAGAAGTACAGAGTAGAGTTCGAGCAGAGCATGGAAGACGACATAAATACGGCAGACGCCATCTCGGCCATATTCGAGATGGTGAAGGTCATAAACACCAGCTTAGATGAAAATAGCTCTAGAAAGGCTTTAGAGGAAGTGAAGTCGACTCTATGCGAGCTTGGAGAAGTTATAGGCATATTCCGCATGGAAAAAGAGAGCCTCGAAGGTGAAATAGAGAAGCTTATAGAGCAGAGAAACAAGGCTAGAGCGGAAAAAGACTTCGCCACTGCCGACAGGATAAGAGACGAGCTTTTAAACGATGGGATAGTGCTTGAAGACACTCCGCACGGCGTAAAGTGGAGGAGAGTCTAAGCGATATGGATATGGGAAAAAAAGAAGGCGGATTATTTAGAGACTGGAGCGAGTCGGAAGTGCGCATGATGTCGCCTCTTAGACTCGCCTATATAGGCGACGCTGTCTATGAGATAATGATAAGGGAGTACCTCTTAGAGCACTTTGGTGGATCTATGCACAAGCTTCACAAAGAGTCCACAAAGTACGTGAAAGCTGAAGCGCAGGCCAAGATAGCTCATATGCTAGAGCCTAAACTCACAGAGGAAGAGATGAGCATACTCAAAAGAGGCAGAAACGCCAAGTCTGGCACGGTACCTAAAAATGCCAAAGTCCAGGACTACAAATATGCAACTGGCTTTGAAGCGCTAGTGGGATACCTGTATCTGCTGAAGCGAGAGGACAGGATAATGGAGTTTTTTTCTGACGTACTGGAAGGTGGAGTGATAAATTGAAAAAGCTAAAAGTGGAACTACTGAGCTATACGCCTAGAGGGGAAGAGCTGGTGGCTTCGGCCGCCAAGCTCTGCTACTCTCCATCGGGGATAGCCGACATACTGGAAAAGCAGAGCAGAGGAGATGTGGAGAACTTCATAGACAAGTTGCTGGAGCTTGGGCACGAGTCTCCCCTGGAGCATATAAGCTACACTTTCGGGATAGAGGGCGTCAGCAGGTCATTAACCCACCAGCTTGTGAGGCACAGAATAGCTTCATACTCTCAGCAGTCGCAGCGCTATGTAAAGCTTGAGCAGTTTGAATATATAATGCCTCCAAGCGTGGAGAAGAACCAAGAGGCCAAGGCGAAGTTTATAGAGGCTATGGAGATGTCTCAAAAGAGCTACGACGAGATATTTGAAGCGCTCTACAGCGAGAGCAGAAGAGAGCTTGTAGAGTCTGGAATGGACGAGGCGGAGGCCGGCAGGGCCGCGGAAAAAAAGAGCATAGAGGATGCGAGGTATGTTTTTCCGAATGCCTGTGAAACCAAAGTTGTGGCGACTATGAACGCAAGGAGCCTTTTGAACTTCTTTAAACACAGGTGCTGCAACAGGGCCCAGTGGGAGATAAAGGAGCTGGCAATACAGATGCTTGTGCTTGTGCTTGAAGTCTCGCCTGAGATCTTCAAAAATGCAGGGCCGGGATGTGCAAATGGCCCATGTCCCGAAGGCAGAATGACATGCGGAAAGATTTCGGAAGTCAGAGAGTATTTTAAAAACTTAAAGGGAGAGATTCGGAATGGATAGAAATGACCTGGTAGAGGGAAGAAATCCTGTTATAGAGGCGCTAAAATCTGAGGAGAGGTCGGTAGAGAAGCTGTTCGTATCCAAAGGAGAGAACAAGGGTTCCGTGAACAAGATACTTGGAATGGCCAAAGACAAGAAGATACAGATAGAGCATGTGGACCGTTCGAAGCTAGACGAGATGACAGAGGGCAAATCCCATCAAGGTGTTGTTGCGCTTGTATCTCCTTACAAATACAAGGAGCTTGAAGATATTTTCGAAACAGCATCAGAAAGAGGCGAAGACCCGTTTATACTGATACTCGACGGGATAGAGGATGTGCACAACTTCGGGGCCATAGTCAGAACTGCCGAGTGTGCAGGGGTTCACGGTGTGATAATACCCAAGAGAAGGTCTGCAAGTGTAAACTCCACTGTGCTAAAGACTTCTGCCGGAGCGGTTGAGTATATGAACATAGTCAAGGTCACAAATTTGGCAGCCACTATAGACGAGCTAAAGTCCAGAGGTGTTTGGATATACGGAGCTGATATGGACGGAGAGTACTACTATGACATGAACCTGAAGGGGCCTATTGCACTTGTCGTAGGGAGCGAAGGCAAGGGAATGAGCAGGCTCACAAAAGAGAAATGCGACGCGCTTGTAAAAATACCTATGTCGGGCAAGATATCTTCGCTAAACGCCTCTGTGGCTTCGTCTATAGTGATATATGAAGTAGTAAAACAGAGAAGAGGGTAGATATGAATGGGAAAGAGTATCTGTTTGTGGACGGATATAATATCATAAACTGCTGGGAAGAACTAAAGAAACTCAGCGCCATGGATCTAGATACAGCCAGAAACAGGCTTATAGACATAATGGTGGAGTACCACGTATATACAAAGACGGTGGTGGTAATAGTCTTTGACGCCCATATGGTGAAGAACGGCTTGCGGAAAGTAGAGAAGATAAAGGGAATAGAAATTGTCTATACAAAAGAACACGAGACGGCAGACATATATATAGAGAAGACGCTTGACCGCATAGGTAAGATCAAGAGAGTTAGAGTTGCCACCTCAGACTGGGTAGAGCAACAGGTCGTGCTGGGACGGGGCGGGACCAGAATATCTGCTAGAGAGTTAAAGCTAGAAATCGAGGACAACAAGAGGCATATAGCCCAGAAGTCAAGAGAAATAAACAGGCCCAACAATCTTGTCATAGGGAGACTGGATGAAAAGCTGGTGAAAAGGCTTGAAGAGTGGAAGCGACTCAACTGCGAGGAATGATTTAATCCCACCCCTAAGGGTATAAGGCATTTAGGGGGAGGGTGGGGAATGTGTGCGGAGAGTTAAAAAATGCAACAAGTCTTTACGATGCACTAGAGGATGAAGAGCTTTTAGAGGAAGCCAAGCGAGGCGACGCTTTGAGCTTAGGTTACCTGATGAAAAAGTATGAGTACTTTGTAAGGGCTAAGGCCAGAAAGTATTTTTTAAACGGAGCTGAGAAAGAAGATGTATTTCAGGAGGGGCGGATGGGGCTTTACAGAGCCGTGCTAGACTATGACCCTGAGAAATCCACTTCTTTTAAGTTCTTTGCAGAGATATGTATCACAAGGCATATAATGACCGCTGTGAGCGCTCAGAATAGACAGAAACATATGCCGATGAATACCTATCTGTCGACAGACAAAGCGCTGTACGACAGCGGGTCAAACTGGAACCTCTCGAATATGATATCCGAGGGCGAAGCTGGAGATCCAGAGTGGATATATATAAACCGAGAACAGCGAATGGAATTTCGTGAAGCCATGAAGAAGTCGCTTTCAAGACTAGAGCGGAACGTGTTCTCGCTCCATATGAGAGGTGTTCCCTATGCTGAGATGTCTGAAATACTGGGGAAAGGCGAAAAGTCAATCGACAATGCCCTTCAAAGAGCTAGAATAAAAGCCCAGAACTATATGGAATCAAAACTGAAAACTTAGTTTTTATGTTATTGACATATAGGGTGGGAGATAGTAGAATATGGGGTAGATGATGCCTGTGTAGCTCAGTAGGTAGAGCACTTGCATGGTAAGCAAGGGGTCGCTGGTTCAAATCCGGTCATAGGCTCCAAAAAAGAATATAAATAGTAAATTCTTATAGAATAGAGACCATCTTTTCTGAAACAGTAGGCAGATGGTCTTTATTACAAATCACTATCCGAGGAGGAAAAGAAGAATGGGAAAAGCAAAATTTGAAAGAAATAAGCCACACGTAAACATAGGAACAATAGGACACGTAGACCACGGTAAGACAACACTTACAGCGGCGATCACAATGGTTCTTAACAAGAAGTATGGAACAGGAGAAGGAGTTTCATACGACAATATAGACAAGGCACCAGAGGAAAGAGAAAGAGGAATCACAATAAACACATCTCACGTAGAGTACGAGACAGAGAACAGACACTACGCACACGTGGACTGCCCAGGGCATGCTGACTACGTAAAGAACATGATCACAGGAGCAGCACAGATGGACGGAGCGATCCTAGTATGTTCGGCAGCGGACGGACCGATGCCACAGACAAGAGAGCATATCCTTCTATCAAGACAGGTAGGAGTACCTAAGCTAGTAGTATTCCTAAACAAAGCAGACATGGTAGACGACGAAGAGCTAATCGAGCTAGTAGAGATGGAAGTAAGAGAGCTACTAAACGAGTACGAGTTTGACGGAGACAACACACCAATAGTAGTAGGATCAGCGCTTAAGGCAATAGAAGATCCAGAAGGCCCATGGGGAGAGAAGATACTTGAACTAATGGCAGCAGTAGACGAGACAATCCCAACACCAGAGAGAGCTACAGACCTAGACTTCCTAATGCCAGTAGAGGACGTATTCTCTATCACAGGAAGAGGAACAGTTGCAACAGGAAGAGTTGAAAGAGGAGTACTACACGTACAAGACAACATAGAGATAGTAGGACTAGCAGACGAGTCAAGAACAGTAGTATGTACAGGAATAGAGATGTTCAGAAAGCTACTAGACGAGGCACAAGCTGGAGACAACATAGGAGCCCTACTAAGAGGAGTACAGAGAGACGAGATAGAGAGAGGACAAGTACTAGCTAAGCCAGGAAGCATAACACCACATACAAAGTTCCTAGGTGAAGTATACGTACTTACAAAAGAAGAGGGAGGAAGACACACACCATTCTTCGACGGATACAGACCACAGTTCTACTTCAGAACAACAGACGTAACAGGATCGATCAAGCTTGAGGAAGGCGTAGAGATGGTAATGCCAGGAGACAACGCAACATTCGAGATCGAGCTAATCACACCGATAGCGATGGAAAAAGGACTTAAGTTCGCGATCAGAGAAGGTGGAAGAACAGTTGGAGCAGGAGTTGTTACTGACGTAATAGCTTAATTGAATAACTGAGATTAAACTAGGTGGATACCGCCTAGTTTTTCTTTTAGGTATAAACCTTCAATGGGTCAAAAAAACATTGACACGGTTTTTAAACTGTGATAGTTTATATAAAGTGGTATGATAAAAAAAGATTCGGGTTGTTTTGGCCCTATTTAGAATTACTTATACATGGAACTATAGGTACATTAGGAGGTGTCACAGTGAGATCAAAAGTAACTTTAGCTTGTACTGAGTGTAAGCAGAGAAATTACGATACTATGAAGAACAAAAAAAATAATCCTGACAGAATAGAGATGCAAAAGTACTGCAAATTCTGTAAAACACACACGCTTCACAAGGAAACGAAGTAATACAAACTATAAGGATGTGAAACTAGATGTCGGCCCAAACCAACACAGATAGAGGAGCTAAATCAGGATTCCTCAAAGGTATCAAGTCAGAGTTTAAAAAGATAACTTGGCCAACTAGGGAGAACATAATAAAGTATACAGTAATGGTTATTGCAGTTTCCTTTGTAGTTTCTTTACTAGTATGGCTTATAGATACAGGACTACATCGTTTATTATCGCTTGTGTTAGGGTAATAACAGTGAAGGAGGTAGGACCTTAGGGTCTCTTAAATTATGACAGAACTATCAGACAAAGGGAAATGGTACGTAGTACACACTTACTCTGGTCACGAAAACAAAGTTAAGGCCAATTTGGAAAAATTGGTTGAAAACAGAGGAATGCAAGATATTATTTTCAGTGTGAAAGTGCCGACTGAAGAATACACAGAAAATAAGAGTGGCAAGCAGAAGACAAAAGAAAGAAAAATGTTTCCAGGATATGTCCTAGTGAATATGATTATGACAGATGAATCTTGGTATCTCGTCAGAAACACTAGAGGAGTTACAGGTTTTGTAGGACCAGGATCGAAACCTATTCCGCTTAGTGAAGAAGAAGTGAGAAATCTTGGAGTGCAGGAGAAGCTGCCGCAAGTAGATGTTATAGAGGGAGAGACTATAAGAGTTAAGTCGGGACCTTTCGAAAACCTAGAAGGTGTAATAGAGGAAATAGACAGCGAAAAGAGAAAAGTAAAAGCTTTCGTATCTATGTTCGGAAGAGACACTCTTGTGGAATTGGACTTTGAACAATTCGAAAAGATATACTAATAACGTCTAAAAGCTTATTAAGGCTTTATATAATATAGATTTAGTGAGAAAAACAAGGAGGTGCAATAAAATGGCAAAAAAAGTTATTGCTTTAGTTAAACTACAAATTCCAGCTGGAAAGGCTACTCCAGCACCACCGGTAGGTACTGCACTAGGACCACACGGTGTTAATATAATGCAATTCACAAAGGAATTCAATGCGAAGACAGCAGATCAAGCAGGTATGATAATACCGGTAGTGCTAACTGTTTATCAGGATAGATCGTTCTCGTTCATAACAAAAACTCCACCAGTTGCTATACTTCTAAAGAAGGCAATAGGAATAGAGTCAGGATCAGGAGTTCCAAACAAGACTAAGGTTGGAACTATATCAAAAGAGAAAGTTAAAGAGATAGCAGAAGTTAAGATGCCAGACCTAAATGCTAGCAGTGTTGAAGCTGCAATGAGCATGGTAGCTGGTACAGCTAGAAGCATGGGAATAACTGTAGAAGAGTAGTTTTAAGCAGTGGGAGGTAAAAAACAACCGTTAATACCACAGAGGAGGTTAAATTAAAATGGCTAAAAAAGGTAAAAGATTTCAAGAGATATCTAAGCTTGTAGACAAGGAAAATTTATACGGGGCTGACGAAGCTCTAGAGCTAGTTCAAAAGACAGCTAAAGCTAAGTTTGACGAGTCTATAGAGCTATCTATAAAACTAGGTGTAGATCCTAGACATGCTGACCAGCAGGTAAGAGGAGCAGTTGTTCTTCCTAACGGAACAGGAAAAGACAAGAAAGTACTAGTATTTGCAAAAGGAGAAAAAGCTAAAGAAGCTGAGGCTGCTGGAGCTGACTTCGTAGGAGCAGAGGAACTAGTAGAGAAGATACAGAAAGAAAACTGGTTCGGATTTGACGTTGTTGTTGCAACTCCAGACATGATGGGTGTTGTAGGAAGAATAGGTAGAGTGCTAGGACCTAAAGGTCTAATGCCAAACCCTAAGTCAGGAACAGTAACTTTCGAAGTTAAAAAAGCTGTTGACGATATAAAGGCTGGTAAAGTTGAATATAGAGTTGACAAAGCTGGTATAGTTCACGTTTCTTTCGGAAAAGCTTCGTTTGGAACAGAGAAACTGAAGGAAAACTTCGATGCACTAATGGACGCTGTTATAAAAGCTAAGCCATCAGCTGCAAAAGGAAAATACCTTAGAAGCGTTGTAGTTTCAAGCACTATGGGGCCTGGAATAAAGCTTAACGCTCAGAAGTTAATGGACTAATAAAACAGTTGACAAAGCTCGTAGAGCGTGTTAAACTTTTAAAGTCAAAAGAGAATACATTCCGTAGACAGCAGGGACTAAGCGTTTAAACATCCTGCCGAGGGTTTAAAAGAGGGAAACTTCAAGCCTTTGCGTGTCTGTACGGATATGCAAAGGCTTTTGATTTTGAAACAAAAATGAGGAGGTGACTATATGTCAAAAGCTATTGAAATAAAGCAAGGTTTAGTTTCAGAGATAGCAGAAAAACTTGACAAGGCTACATCTTGTGTAGTTGTTGACTATAGGGGACTTACAGTTGAGGAAGTTACTGAGCTTAGAAACAAGTTTAGAGAAGCTGGAGTTGATTATAAAGTTTATAAAAACACTATGGTTAGAAGAGCAGCAAGCCAAATCAACAAGATGGAAGAATTCAACGATGAGAAACTTGTTGGAACTAACGCTTTTGCAATAAGCTACGACGACGCTGTAATACCAGCTAAAGTTGTAAGCGACTTCGCTAAAACTCATCCAAACCTAGAGTTCAAGATGGGATATATCGAGGGAGAGTTCTACGATGCAGCTGGACTTGAAGAGCTATCTAAGATACCTTCAAGAGAAGAGCTTATCGCGAAACTTCTTGGAAGCCTTAAGGCTCCAATGTCTAACTTTGTTTACTTACTTGATGCGATTGCAAAGCAGAAAGAAGAGCAAACAGCGTAGTAGAAAAATTATATTATTAAATGTAAACTAAAAAAATTCGGAGGTGTCATATAATGACTATAGAGCAAATATTAGAAGCTATAGAGGAAATGAAAGTTCTTGAGCTAAACGAACTAGTTAAAGCGGCAGAAGAGAAATTTGGAGTATCAGCATCAGCACCAGTTATGGTAGCAGGTGGAGCAGTGGCAGGTGGAGCAGCAGCAGAAGAGAAATCTGAGTTCGAGGTTGTACTTGCAAGCGCTGGAGCAGAGAAGATAAAAGTTATAAAAGTAGTTAGAGAGTTAACTGGACTAGGACTTAAGGAAGCTAAAGAAATAGTTGACGGAGCTCCTAAGACACTAAAAGACGCTGCGTCTAAAGAAGAAGCAGAAGAAATAAAGGCTAAGCTAAGCGAAGTAGGAGCTACAGTAGAACTTAAGTAGTTTTAAAAGCTGAATCACGTTTAGGACAAGAAAGGTTTCGCTCAAAGGAGAGAAACCTTTCTTGTTTTTTTAGTCTAAAAATCGAAGTAAGAGTCGAAGCTAGGTCTCTGCGCAACGCTGCTTAATTGATTGACAGCTTTACATAGTTATGATAAGATAGTATGATGTAAAAGAGACGATTTTGACTGATCAAAATCCAAGATTTCCAAATCTTGATTAATAGTTTTTATAAGGGGTGAATTAAATGGTGCATCCTGTTTCAGTAGGAAAACGGGTTCGTATGAGTTATTCTAAGATAGATGAGGTTTTGGAACTTCCAGATTTGGTGGAAATTCAAAAAAAGTCATATGAATGGTTTTTGAAAGAAGGACTTAAAGAAGTATTTGACGATATCTCGCCTATAAGGGACTACACGGGTAATCTGATACTTGAATTTGTAGACTATTCAGTAGGTGATGAATCTAAATATGACGAAGAAGAGTCTAAAGAAAGAGATGTAAACTATGCGTCACCGTTAAAGGTGAAGATAAGACTTATAAACAAGGAGACTGGAGAAGTCAAAGAGCAAGAGGTATTTATGGGAGACCTTCCTCTTATGACTGAAAAGGGAACCTTCATAATCAATGGAGCTGAGAGGGTAATAGTAAGTCAGCTTGTTAGATCTCCTAGTGTATACTACTCGGAAGAGCTAGATAAGACTGGGAAAAGCCTGTTTTCTTCTACGGTAATACCAAATAGAGGAGCTTGGCTTGAGTATGAGACAGACTCTAACGACATAGTATATGTAAGGGTCGATAGAACTAGAAAGCTGCCTATTACTATATTCCTTAGAGCGTTAGGACATGAGACAAACAGCTCTATGGTAGAACTTGTAGGTGAGAGCGAGCAGCTGTTGAAGACATTAGAAAAAGACAGCACCAAGACGCAAGAGGAAGCTCTAATAGAAATATACAAGAGACTCAGACCGGGAGAACCTCCTACTTTAGACAGTGCCAAGAGCTTATTTGAGTCGCTCTTCTTTGACCCTAAGAGATATGATTTAGCCAGAGTCGGTAGATATAAATTCAATAAAAAGCTTGCACTTAGTGCTAGAATAATGAACAAAAAGTCATCAGAAGTTATATTCAATCCAGAAACTGGGGAGATAATAGTTGACAAAAACGAAAAGATAAACAGAGATCAAGCGAGAGCTATAGAGAACGCGGGCATAAATGAAGTAAAGGTTTTAAATGAAAGTGACATAGAAGTCATAGTCATAGGAAACCACTTTGTGGAGCCTAGCGCTTTTGACATTCCATTCGACATAAAAGAGATGGGGCTTAGAGAAAAAGTCTACTATCCTATTATGAAAGAGATAATGGAAGAGAACAGCGATGAAGACTCGATTAGAGAAGCTATAAAAGACAGAATAAGGGAGCTTTCCCCTAAGCACATAACTGTTTCAGATATGATTGCGTCTGTAAACTATGAGTTCAACCTGTTTGCAGGAGTAGGAGTTGTAGACGATATAGATCACCTAGGAAACAGAAGGGTTCGTTCAGTAGGAGAACTATTACAGAACCAATTCAGAATAGGTCTTTCAAGAATGGAGAGAGTAGTCAGAGAGAGAATGACTATACAAGACATAGAAGTTGTAACTCCTCAGACACTTGTAAACATAAGACCTGTTTCTGCGGCCATAAAGGAATTCTTCGGAAGCAGTCAGCTTTCGCAGTTCATGGATCAGACGAATCCACTTGCAGAGCTTACAAACAAGAGAAGGATGTCTTCACTAGGACCAGGTGGACTTAGTAGAGATAGAGCTGGATTCGAAGTAAGAGACGTTCACCACTCGCACTACGGAAGAATGTGTCCTATAGAGACTCCAGAGGGACCGAATATAGGTCTTATAACTTCCCTTACTACGTATGCAAAGCTAAACGACTACGGATTTATAGAGGTTCCTTTCAGAAAAGTGGAGAGAGGGACTGGAGTAGTTACAAACGAGATAGAGTACTTGACAGCAGATTTAGAGGACTTGTTTATAGTAGCCCAGTCAAATGAGATACTAGACGAGAATGGTAAATTTGTAAGCGAGAGAATGATAGCGAGAGCTAGATATGGTGCAGTTGACGTTGTGCCTAGAGAAGAGATAGACTACATGGACGTTTCACCTAAGCAGATAGTGTCAGTAGGTACAGCCATGATACCTTTCCTTGAGAATGACGACGCCAACAGAGCGCTGATGGGATCTAACATGCAGAGGCAGGCAGTGCCGCTTCTAAAGACAGAGGCCCCTATAATAGGAACAGGAATAGAGTACAAAGCTGCAAAGGACTCTGGATCAGTTGTGATATGTAAACACTCGGGAACAGTGTCGAGAGTCACTTCAAGCGAAGTTCATGTAAAGAGAGATGAAGATGGTACGCTAGACAAGTACAAGCTTCTTAAATTCAAGCGTTCAAACCAGGGAACTTGCGTAAATCAAAGACCTATAGTGTCTAAGAATGAGAAAGTTGAAAAGGGACAGCCCCTAGCAGACGGACCTTCTACAGACCAGGGAGAGATAGCGCTTGGAAAGAACCTCATGATAGCTTTTATGACTTGGGAAGGTTACAACTACGAGGACGCCATACTTCTGAACGAGAGACTTGTAAAAGAGGACGTTCTGACTTCAGTGCATATAGAAGAGTACGAGTCAGAGGCGAGAGATACGAAGCTAGGACCAGAAGAGATAACTAGAGACATCCCTAATGTAGGAGAGGAATCTCTGAAGAACCTAGACGAGAGAGGAATCATAAGAATCGGAGCAGAGGTTGAAGCCAACGACATACTAGTTGGTAAAGTAACTCCTAAAGGAGAGACAGAGCTTACAGCCGAGGAGAGACTGCTTAGAGCCATATTCGGAGAAAAAGCTAGAGAAGTCAGAGATACTTCCCTTAGAGTTCCACATGGAGAAAAGGGAATAATAGTGGATGTAAGAGTCTTTACAAGGGAGAATGGAGACGAACTTTCTCCAGGAGTCACTCAGCTTGTAAGGGTTTATATAGCTACAAAGCGTAAGATAAACGTTGGAGACAAGATGTGTGGTAGACACGGAAACAAGGGTGTCATCTCTAGGATACTTCCAGAGGAAGACATGCCGTTCCTTCCAGATGGACAGCCGCTTGACGTAGTGCTTAACCCGCTGGGAGTTCCTTCGCGTATGAATATCGGACAGGTGCTGGAGGTCCACTTAGGACTTGCGGCTAAGAAAGCCGGATGGATGGTAGCTACGCCTGTATTTGACGGGGCAAACGAGGACGACATAAAAGACGCCCTTAAAGATGTAGGGCTTCCTGAAAGCGGAAAGATAGACCTTAGAGACGGTAGAAGCGGAGAGTCGTTCGATAACCCTGTTACAGTGGGTTACATGTACATGCTTAAGCTTCACCACCTTGTAGACGACAAGATACACGCTAGATCTACAGGACCTTACTCTCTTGTAACTCAGCAGCCACTTGGAGGAAAAGCTCAGTTTGGTGGACAGAGATTCGGAGAGATGGAGGTTTGGGCACTAGAGGCTTATGGTGCTGCTCATACACTTCAGGAGATATTGACAGTTAAGTCGGACGACGTAGTCGGACGTGTAAAGACTTACGAATCAATAGTCAAAGGCGAGAGCATACCTGAGCCAGGCATACCTGAGTCATTTAAGGTTCTTATAAAAGAGCTTCAGAGTCTTGCACTTGACATAAAGGTTCTTTCTGATGGAGAAAAAGAGATAGAATTCAAAGAGCTAGTTGATGATGAAATAGAAGAGCTTTCGGTAGAGCTAGAGCCTGAGGGAATGAAGAACTACCACGAAAGTGAAAAAGAAGAGCTTGCAAGCACTTCGACTATAGAGTCTGAAGAAGATCTAGAAGAAGAACTGGATATTGAAGATGAAGATATAGATGGAGAGAGTATACTTAAGGACGATCTGTTTGAAGAAGACTTCGAATAAAATGTCTTTAAATTACAAACTATATTATAGAAGGGAGAGAGAGCCCCTTGTTTGAATTAGAAAATTTTGATTCAATTAAAATAGGATTGGCTTCTCCAGAGAAGATAAGACAGTGGTCTAATGGAGAGGTAAAGAAACCGGAAACTATAAACTACAGAACGCTAAAGCCTGAAAAAGAAGGACTTTTCTGTGAAAAGATATTTGGGCCTACTAAGGACTGGGAGTGTCACTGTGGAAAGTATAAAAGAGTTAGATATAAGGGTGTAGTATGTGACAGATGTGGAGTTGAAGTCACAAAATCTAAAGTGAGAAGAGAGAGAATGGGGCATATAGAGCTGGCTGCCCCTGTATCTCATATATGGTACTTTAAAGGTATACCTAGTAGAATGGGTCTGATACTCAATATGTCTCCTAGGATACTGGAGAAAGTGCTTTACTTTGCGTCCTATATAGTTACAGACCCTGGGAACACACCTCTTTCGGAAAAAGATATAATGACAGAGAGAGAGTACAGGGAAGCTTATGAGAAGTACGGAAATGCCTTCAAGGCGTCTATGGGAGCGGAGGCTGTAAGAGAGCTTCTGGCGAATATAGACCTCGAGAAGGAATCTAAAGACCTAAAGCTTCAGCTTAAAGACAGCTCAGGTCAGAAAAAGATAAGAATAGTCAGAAGGCTGGAAGTTGTAGAGGCTTTCAAGGCCTCGGGAAATAAGCCGGAGTGGATGGTTATGGATGCCATACCTGTAATTCCGCCGGATCTTAGACCTATGGTACAACTAGACGGAGGAAGATTTGCGACGTCTGACCTGAATGACCTTTACAGAAGGGTAATAAACAGAAACAACAGACTTAAGAGGCTTCTAGACCTTGGAGCTCCTGACATAATCGTCAGAAACGAAAAGAGAATGCTTCAAGAGGCTGTAGATGCCCTTATAGACAATGGAAGAAGAGGAAGACCTGTAACTGGACCTGGAAACAGGCCGCTCAAGTCGCTTTCTGACATGCTAAAAGGAAAGCAAGGAAGATTCAGACAGAACCTGCTTGGTAAAAGGGTTGACTACTCAGGACGTTCTGTTATAGTCGTAGGACCAGAGCTTAAGTTCTACCAATGTGGACTTCCAAAGACTATGGCGCTAGAGCTTTTCAAGCCTTTCGTAATGAAGAGACTTGTAAAAGACGGTCATGCACACAATATAAAGAGCGCCAAGAGAATGGTGGAGAAAGTCAAGCCTATGGTTTGGGATGTGCTAGAAGAAGTCATAAGAGAGCATCCTGTACTTCTTAACCGTGCACCTACGCTTCACAGACTTGGAATACAGGCATTCGAGCCTATACTAGTTGAAGGAAAGGCTATAAAGCTGCATCCACTTGTATGTACTGCTTACAATGCTGACTTCGATGGTGACCAAATGGCTGTACACGTTCCACTTTCAACAGAGGCGCAGGCAGAGGCTAGGTTCCTAATGCTTTCTTCGAACAACATACTGGCTCCGAAAGACGGAAGGCCGATAACTACACCTACTCAGGATATGGTACTAGGAAGCTACTACCTGACTGTAGAGCAGAGTGGAGTCAAGGGCGAAGGAATGATGTTCAAAGACTTTGAAGAGATGCTTATGGCCTACCAGAACAAGGCTGTTTCACTTCATGCAAGGGTAAAAGTCAGAATCAAGTTTGCAGATGGTGAGACGAAACTTGTGGAGAGTACTGTTGGAAGGTTTATATTCAACGAATCTATTCCTCAAGATCTTGGATTTGTAGACAGAGAGAAAGACAAATACTCTCTAGAGGTAGACACACTTGTGGACAAGAAAATGCTAGGCAAAATAGTGGACAAGTGCTACAGAAGGCATGGAAACACTATAACAGCAGAAGTACTGGACAAGATAAAGGAAAAAGGGTTCAAATTCTCGACTAAAGGAGCCGTGACTGTAAGTATAGAGGACATAGTTGTTCCAGACGAGAAGCCAGCACTTATAAAAGAAGCAGAAGAGCTTGTAGACAAATACGAGAAGGCATATAGAAGAGGTCTTATATCTAACGATGAGAGATATGAGAGGGTAATAGACGTCTGGACTAAGACTACAGATAAAGTTACAGATGTGCTAATGAACAACCTAGACAGCCTTAACAATATATTCATCATGGCTCATTCAGGAGCGAGGGGAAGTAAGAACCAGATAAGACAGCTTGGCGGTATGAGGGGTCTTATGGCGAATGCCTCTGGTATGACTGTAGAGCAGCCTATAAGGGCTAACTTCCGTGAAGGGCTTACAGTTCTAGAGTTCTTTACTTCAACTCACGGATCTCGTAAAGGACTTGCCGACACTGCGCTTAGAACTGCAGACTCTGGTTACTTGACTAGAAGACTTGTAGACGTAAGCCAGGACGTTATAGTCAGAGAAGAGTGCTGTGGAACAGAAGAGGGAACTCTTGCAAGAGCTTTCAAAGATGGAAAAGAAGTTATAGAGTCTCTATGGGACAGAATAGAGGGAAGATACAGCTTTGAAGACGTATTGAATCCTGAAACAGGAGAAATCATTATCAAGAAAAATGAGCTTATAACTGAAGATATAGCTGACAAGATAATAGCTGCTGGAATAGAAGAGGTTCATATCAGAAACGTATTCAAGTGTAAAACTAGACATGGAGTATGTGCTAAATGCTATGGAAGAAACCTTGCAACAGGAAGCTCTGTAAACATAGGAGAAGCTGTTGGAATAATAGCAGCACAGTCCATAGGTGAGCCAGGAACACAGCTTACCATGAGAACTTTCCACACTGGTGGAGTTGCTGGAGCCGATATAACACAAGGTCTTCCAAGGGTTGAGGAGCTTTTTGAGGCTAGAAAACCTAAGGGTCTTGCTGTAATATCCGATATAGACGGTAAGGTCTCTATAAAAGAGAGCAAGAGAAAGAGAGAGGTTATAGTCACTGGAGAAGACGGTGAATCTAAAGTCTACAGTATAGTCTATGGATCTAGAATCAAGGTTCAAGAAGGAGACTTTATAGAAGCTGGAGATGAGATCACAGAGGGATCTGTAAACCCACACGATATCCTAAGAGTTAAGGGCATACTTGGAGTCCAGAGCTATATAGTAAAAGAGGTTCAGAGAGTTTACAGACTTCAAGGGGTTGACATAAACGACAAGCACGTCGAAGTAATAGTTAGACAGATGTTGAACAAGGTCAAGATAGAAGACTCTGGAGACACTAGTCTACTTTCAGGAAGTCTTGTAAATGTATTTGAGTTTGAGGAAGCGAACAGAAAAGCGCTAGAAGCTGGTGAAGAGCCTGCTACAGCGGAGAGAGCGCTTCTAGGTATAACTAAGGCATCTCTTGCCACAGAGTCGTTCCTTTCGGCTGCATCTTTCCAGGAGACTACTAGAGTCTTGACGGAAGCTGCAATAAAGGGCAAGACAGACAAGCTAATAGGCCTTAAAGAGAATGTCCTCTTAGGTAAACTGATTCCGGCTGGAACAGGCATGAAGAGGTACAAGAATATAGCTCTAAACACTGAGGAAGAAGAACTTCTAGAGTCAGAAGAATTAGAAAACACAGACGATATATCGGTTGACACTGAACTTAACTAGTGATATAATTCTCTAGTGTGTAAAAAAAGTATATTCAACTCTTAAAAGATACTAGGGGATTGCACATGTGCAATCTTCTAGATATGTAGGGAGGAATACTTTATGTTACAGGGCTTCAAAGACAAAGATATAGTAGTTGGAACAAAGCAAGTAAAAAGAGCTGTTTCTTCTGGGAAAGCTGAGCTAGTACTACTGGCTAAGGACACAGAAGAAAAGGTCATCAGTGAACTCGTGGCGATATGTAAAGATAGAGAAGTGAAAATCAAATACGTATCTACTATGGTGGAACTGGGTAAAACTTGTGGGATTGACGTTAAAGCGGCATCCGCTGCTTTATTGAAATAACAAAAATTTGGAAGGAGGTGCTTTGATGCCAACTATCAGCCAATTAGTAAGAAAAGGTAGAGAAAAGGTAACTTACAAATCTAAATCTGCACACTTAGGAGTTAACTACAACACTTTAAAGAAGAAGTACACTAAAACTAACTCTCCACAGAAGAGAGGGGTTTGTACTGCTGTTAAGACAGTAACACCTAAGAAACCTAACTCGGCGCTTAGAAAAATAGCAAGGGTTAGATTGACTAACGGATTAGAGGTTTCTGCTTACATTCCTGGAATAGGACATAACCTACAGGAGCACAGTGTTGTGCTTATAAGAGGTGGAAGAGTTAAAGACTTACCAGGAGTTAGATACCATATAGTAAGAGGAACTCTAGACACAGCTGGTGTAGATAAGAGAATGCAGTCAAGATCAAAATACGGTACTAAGAAGCCAAAGAGTAACTAATACAAAACGTTCGGAGTGTACAGTCTTATCTGTCGTATAAATATATGACAGATAAAACTGTTTATATATAGATATAAACAGCACTACGACAAAAGGTATAAGTCGAGTACCTATGATTTAATTTTTTAATTAAGGAGGGAAGTAGCGTGCCAAGAAAAGGACATGTTTCTAAAAGAGAAGTTATGCCAGATCCTATATACAAGGACAGAGTTATAACTAAATTGATAAATCAAGTAATGCTAGATGGTAAAAAAGGTAAAGCTCAAAAAATAGTCTATGGTGCATTTGACTACGTTAAGGAGCAAACAGGAGAAGACGCCCTAGAGGTGTTTTACAAGGCTTTAAACAACATAATGCCAGTACTAGAAGTAAAGGCAAGACGTGTTGGAGGAGCTAACTATCAGGTGCCTATAGAAGTTAGACCAGAGAGAAGACAGACAATAGGACTTAGATGGCTTGTGGGATACACAAGAAAAAGAGGCGAGAAGACCATGGTAGAGAGACTAGCTAAGGAAATCATGGATGCAGCTAACGATTCAGGAGCTAGTGTTAAGAAAAAAGAAGAAACACACAAAATGGCAGAAGCCAACAAGGCGTTTGCACATTACAGATGGTAATTTAGGGCTAGTTCCTAAATTACGCTTTTTAAATAGAAGGCAATTTCGAGAGGAGGACTACTGTGGCTAGAGAATTTTCATTAGAAAAAACTAGAAATATCGGTATCATGGCTCATATAGATGCTGGTAAGACTACTACTACAGAGAGAATACTGTTCTATACAGGAAGAACCCACAAGATAGGTGAGACCCATGAGGGAGCATCTCAGATGGACTGGATGGAGCAAGAGCAAGAAAGAGGAATAACAATAACTTCAGCAGCTACAACTGCACAGTGGAAAAACCACAGAATCAACATAATAGATACACCAGGACACGTGGACTTTACAGTCGAGGTTGAGAGATCACTTCGTGTGCTTGACGGTACAGTTGCTGTTTTCGATGCTAAGAGTGGGGTTCAGCCTCAATCTGAGACAGTTTGGAGACAGGCAGACAAGTACGGAGTACCTAGAATAGCCTTCATAAACAAGATGGACGCTACAGGAGCTAACTTCCTAAACTCTATTCAAACTATGGTAGATAGACTTAGAGCAAACGCTGTGCCAGTTCAACTTCCAGTTGGAGAAGAGAGTGAGCATATAGGTTTTGTAGACCTTATAGAGATGAACGCAACTATATTCAAAGACGACCTAGGACAAGAGGTAGAAGTAACAGAAATACCTGCTGAACTTAAAGACAAGGCTGAAGAGTATAGAGAAAAGCTTCTTGAAGCAGTTGCAGAGCAAGATGAAGAGCTTATGGAGAAATACCTTGAAGGTGAAGAAATAAGCAATGCTGAACTTAAGACTGCTATAAGAAAGGCTACAATAGCTCTTTCGATAGTACCAGTACTTTGTGGATCAGCTTACAAGAACAAGGGAGTTCAGGCGCTACTAGACGCTGTAGTTGAGTACATGCCATCTCCACTAGACATACCTCCAGTAGAGGGAACTAAGCCAGGAAGCGAAGAAAAAGACGTTAGAGAATCTTCTGACGAAGCACCTTTCGCAGCACTAGCTTTCAAGATAATGACAGACCCTTATGTAGGAAAACTAGGATTCTTCAGAGTTTACTCTGGAACACTAGATTCAGGATCATACGTACTTAACTCTACTAAAGGTAAAAAAGAGAGAGTAGGACGTATCCTACAGATGCACGCCAACAAGAGAGAAGAGATATCTACAGTTTACTCTGGAGACATCGCAGCAGCAGTAGGTCTTAAAGACACTACTACTGGAGACACTCTTTGTGCGGAGTCAGCACCTATAATACTTGAGTCTATGGAGTTCCCAGAGCCAGTTATATCTATAGCTATAGAGCCTAAGACTAAAGCTGGACAAGACAAGATGGGTATGGGACTTGCAAAGCTTGCAGAGGAAGACCCAACTTTCAGAACTTACACAGATCAAGAAACTGGACAGACTATAATAGCTGGAATGGGAGAGCTTCACCTAGAGGTTATCGTAGATAGACTTCTTAGAGAGTTCAACGTGGAAGCTAACGTAGGAAATCCACAAGTTGCTTACAAAGAGACAATCACTAAGAATGTGGAAGTTGACTGTAAGTACGCAAGACAGTCTGGTGGACGTGGACAGTACGGACATGTTAAGATCAGAATGTTCCCACAAGAGCCAGGAGCAGGTTACGAGTTCGTTAACGCTGTTACTGGAGGAGCTATACCTAGAGAATATATACCTTCAGTAGACAACGGTATAAAGGAAGCTGCTGAAAGTGGAGTTATAGCTGGATATCCAGTTCTAGACTTCAAGGTAGAGCTATACGATGGATCTTACCACGATGTCGACTCTTCGGAGATGGCGTTTAAGATAGCTGGATCTATGGCGTTCAAGGATGCTATGAAGAAGGCGAGCCCAGTTATACTTGAGCCTTACATGAAGGTTGAAGTTACTATCCCAGAGGAGTACATGGGAGACGTAATAGGAGACCTTAACTCGAGAAGAGGTAGGGTAGAGGGAATGGAGTCAAGATCAGGAGCTCAGATAGTAAACGCATTCGTGCCACTGTCAGAGATGTTCGGATACGCTACAGACCTTCGTTCAAACACTCAGGGACGTGGACAATATGCGATGGAATTCGACCACTATGAAGCGGTTCCTAACAGCATAGCTGAGAAAATAGAGAAAAAATAGATAAATTCACTTTAGCTCACGTCTGTGGGCTAAAGTATATATAACTATTCAAGTTAAGAGGAGGAAAAGAAGAATGGGAAAAGCAAAATTTGAAAGAAATAAGCCACACGTAAACATAGGAACAATAGGACACGTAGACCACGGTAAGACAACACTTACAGCGGCAATCACAATGGTTCTTAA
Source organism: Andreesenia angusta (assembly GCF_001855385.1). Classification (NCBI taxonomy): domain Bacteria; kingdom Bacillati; phylum Bacillota; class Tissierellia; order Tissierellales; family Gottschalkiaceae; genus Andreesenia; species Andreesenia angusta. The sequence goes on from NZ_MKIE01000003.1 coordinate 65,872, forward strand.
CAAGAAGTACGGAACAGGAGAAGGAGTTTCATACGACAATATAGACAAGGCACCAGAGGAAAGAGAAAGAGGAATCACAATAAACACATCTCACGTAGAGTACGAGACAGAGAACAGACACTACGCGCACGTGGACTGCCCAGGGCATGCTGACTACGTAAAGAACATGATCACAGGAGCAGCACAGATGGACGGAGCGATCCTAGTATGTTCGGCAGCGGACGGACCGATGCCACAGACAAGAGAGCATATCCTTCTATCAAGACAGGTAGGAGTACCTAAGCTAGTAGTATTCCTAAACAAAGCAGACATGGTAGACGACGAAGAGCTAATCGAGCTAGTAGAGATGGAAGTAAGAGAGCTACTAAACGAGTACGAGTTTGACGGAGACAACACACCAATAATAGTAGGATCAGCGCTTAAGGCGATAGAAGATCCAGAAGGCCCATGGGGAGAGAAGATACTTGAACTAATGGCAGCAGTAGACGAGACAATCCCAACACCAGAGAGAGCTACAGACCTAGACTTCCTAATGCCAGTAGAGGACGTATTCTCTATCACAGGAAGAGGAACAGTTGCGACAGGAAGAGTTGAAAGAGGAGTACTACACGTACAAGACAACATAGAGATAGTAGGACTAGCAGACGAGTCAAGAACAGTAGTATGTACAGGAATAGAGATGTTCAGAAAGCTACTAGACGAGGCACAAGCTGGAGACAACATAGGAGCCCTACTAAGAGGAGTACAGAGAGACGAGATAGAGAGAGGACAAGTACTAGCTAAGCCAGGAAGCATAACACCACATACAAAGTTCCTAGGTGAAGTATACGTACTTACAAAAGAAGAGGGAGGAAGACACACACCATTCTTCGACGGATACAGACCACAGTTCTACTTCAGAACAACAGACGTAACAGGATCGATCAAGCTTGAGGAAGGCGTAGAGATGGTAATGCCAGGAGACAACGCAACATTTGAGATCGAGCTAATCACACCGATAGCGATGGAAAAAGGACTTAAGTTCGCGATCAGAGAAGGTGGAAGAACAGTTGGAGCAGGAGTTGTTACTGACGTAATAGCTTAATTGAACTGAATACAGTTTGAATTTAAAAGAGTCAAAGAGAAGTCAAACTCTCTCTTGACTCTTTTGTTTTGAAAAACAAAAAAAGTTTTGCAAAAAAGCTTGAAATTCAAACGGAAATACTATAAGATATTATGGTATGTGGTTGACATGCGATGAGACAAGAGGTTGCTTAATATACTATTAAGGTAATTTTTGTTGAGAATGTCCGGCAGCAGAATCGGGCGACAACCGACTGCATATTGTGGTACACACAACACGCTTGGGTGAGTGTATCGGCAGTCCTTGTTGCATGCAAAAGACATGCGATAAAAGGAGGGTAATTTAAAAAATGGCAAACAAACAAAAAATCAGAATAAGATTAAAAGCTTATGATCATGAGCTACTAGATTCTTCAGCTCAAAAGATAGTGGAAACTGCAAAGAGAACTGGAGCAGACGTATCGGGACCGATACCGCTACCAACTGAGAAGCAAATAATAACTATAATAAGAGCAGTACACAAGTACAAAGACTCTAGAGAGCAGTTCGAGCAAAGAACTCACAAGAGACTAATCGACATTCTAAATCCTACATCTAAGACAGTTGACTCGTTGATGAAACTCAACCTACCAGCTGGAGTAGATATAGAGATTAAATTATAGTAAGTAGAGACACACTCTGCTTAGTATGATTGCACAAACAGTGTAATCCGCTGTAAGAAAACAGGAGGTGTAAAAATGAAAAGCATATTAGGAAAAAAGATAGGTATGACTCAGATATTCCTTGAGAATGGGGATGTTATACCGGTAACAGTATTAGAAGCAGGACCAGTTAATGTGATTCAGAAAAAAACAGAGGAAGTTGACGGGTACAGCGCAATACAAGTAGGATATGGTGAAAAAGCAGAAAAGAAAGTAAACAAACCATTAAAAGGACACTTTGCGAAGGCAGGAACAGACGCTAAGAGATATATAAGAGAAGTAAGAGTGGCTGACGTGGAAGCTTACGAAGTAGGACAAGAGCTTAAGGCTGACATATTTACTGAAGGAGACAAGGTAGATATATCAGGTACTTCAAAAGGTAAGGGATTCCAAGGATCTATAAAGAGACATAACCAAAGTAGAGGACCTATGGCTCACGGTTCTAAATACCACAGAGGAGTAGGAGCACTTAGTGCTGCAACTTATCCAGGAAGAGTTATGAAGGGAAGAAACCTTCCAGGACACATGGGTAACGAGAATGTAACTGTTCAAAATCTTGAAGTAGTTAGAGTAGATGCTGAGAAAAACTATATACTAGTTAAAGGTGCAGTACCAGGACCAAAAGGCGGACTATTAACTATAAAAGAAACAGTTAAGAGCAAATAGGACGAACGGAAGAAAGGAGGAATTTAAATGCCTAAAGTAGCAATATACAACGTATCAGGCCAAGAAGTTGGAGATATAGAGTTAAGCGAAGCAGTGTTTGGAGTAGAAGTTAACCAACACGTACTATATGAAGTAGTTAAGAATCAACTAGCAAACAAGAGACAAGGAACTCAATCAGCTAAGACTAGAGCAGAGGTCAGAGGTGGAGGAAAGAAGCCTTGGAGACAAAAAGGAACAGGTAGAGCTCGTGCGGGAAGCATAAGAGCACCACATTGGAAGGGTGGTGGAGTTATATTCGCTCCAAAACCAAGAGATTACAGCTACAGCGTTCCAAAGAAAGTTAAGAGACTAGCTATGAAGTCAGCACTTAGCTCAAAGGTTCAAAACAGCGAGATAATAGTTCTAGACGAACTAAACCTAGCGGCACCTAAGACTAAGGACATGGTAGCACTACTTAGCAACGTAAAGGCAGCTAAAAAAGCACTTGTTGTTACAGCAGAGAACAACGAAAATGTTATAAAGTCTTCAGGCAACATAGCTGGAGTTCAAACAGCTACTGTAAATACACTGAACGTTTATGACATACTTAAGTATGACTCGTTTATAATAACTAAAGAAGCAGTTAAAAAAGTGGAGGAGGTGTATGCATAATGCGTAGTCCACATGATATAATCAGAAAGCCATTAGTAACGGAAAAGAGCATGAGTGATATGAGCGAAGGTAAATACACTTTTGTAGTAGATAAAAGCGCGAACAAGACAGAGATAAAGAATGCATTAGAGAAGATATTCGGTGTTAAAGTAGAAAAAGTAAACACTATGAATATGAAGGGCAAGCTTAAGAGAATGGGCGCTAATGTAGGAAGAAGAGCTAGCTGGAAGAAAGCAATAGTTACGCTTGCAGCAGACAGCAAAGGAATAGAATTCTTCGAAGGAATGTAATCAATACACAGAGTTAAGAGGAGGGAATTAAATGGGTATTAAAAAGTTTAGACCAACTTCTCCTGGAGTTAGACAGATGACTGTCTCTACATTTGAAGAGATAACTAAGACAGAACCAGAAAAATCGCTAACAGTTAGCCTTTCAAAGAACTCAGGAAGAAATGCTCATGGTAGAATAACAGTACGCCACAGAGGTGGTGGAGCGAAGAGAAAGTATAGAATAATAGATTTCAAGAGAACTAAAGACGGTATACCTGGAAAAGTTGCTAGTATAGAGTACGATCCAAACAGAACAGCTAATATAGCTCTTATAAACTACGCAGACGGAGAAAAGAGATATATAATAGCTCCTCAAGGACTTAAAGTAGGAGACGTTATAGAGTCTGGAGTAAACGCTGATATAAAAGTAGGAAATGCACTTCCACTTAAGAACATACCAGTTGGTTCAACTGTACACAATATAGAGCTTAAGGCTGGAAAAGGTGGACAGCTTGCAAGATCTGCAGGTAACTCTGCACAGCTAATGGCGAAAGAAGGAAACTATGCACAGCTTAGACTTCCATCAGGAGAGTTCAGACTTATAAGAATAGAGTGTAGAGCTACACTTGGACAAGTAGGAAACTCAGATCACGAGCTTATAAAGATAGGTAAAGCGGGAAGAAGCAGACACCTAGGTTTCAGACCTACAGTTAGAGGTAGTGTTATGAACCCTTGCGACCATCCACACGGAGGAGGAGAGGGAAGAACTGGAATCGGTAGACCAAGTCCAGTTACACCTTGGGGTAAACCAGCTCTTGGATTCAAGACTCGTAAGAAAAACAAGAAATCAGATAAATATATCGTTAGAGGTAGAAAGAAATAGATTTAAACTAACAGCTTAAATCTTTCTGAAAGGAGGAACGAAAATGGGTAGATCTTTAAAAAAAGGACCATTTTGTGACGACCACTTAATGAAAAAGGTGGAAGAGTTAAATGAGAAAAATGACAAGAAAGTTATAAAGACTTGGTCTCGTCGTTCAACTATATTCCCACAGATGATAGGACACACTATAGCAGTTCATGATGGGAGAAAGCACGTGCCAGTATACGTAACAGAGGACATGGTAGGACACAAGTTAGGAGAATTTGCTCCTACAAGAACCTTCAAAGGACATGCAGGACAAACGGAGAGAACAACATCACTAAGATAGATGAAGGAGGGAATTCTAGTGGAAGCTAAAGCTATTGCTAAGTATGTGCGTATAGCACCAAGAAAGATAAATTTAGTAGCTGCTGAGATCAGAGGAAAGCAAGTAGACGAAGCGCTAGCTATACTTAAGTTTACTCCAAAGAGAGGCGCTGAAGTATTAGAGAAAGTTCTTAAGTCGGCAGTTGCAAACGCAGAGAACAACAATGACATGGACAGAGAGAACCTATACGTTTCTGAAGCATTCGGAAACCAAGGACCAACACTTAAAAGATGGAGACCTAGATCACAAGGTAGAGCGTATCCTATATTAAAGAGAACGAGCCATGTAGGAGTAGTAGTTACAGAAAAGTAGACTAAAGGAGGGATTAGTAGTGGGTCAAAAAGTTAATCCACACGGACTTAGAGTTGGAGTTATAAAAGACTGGGACTCAAGATGGTATGCAGATAAGAAAAATTTTGCAGAGTACTTGGTAGAAGACAACAAGATCCGTAAACACTTAAAAAAGAAATTATTCATAGCTGGAATATCTAGAATCGAGATAGAGAGAGCTGCTAACAGAGTCAAAGTTACGATAAACACTTCTAAGCCAGGAATGGTAATAGGAAAAGGTGGAGCAGGCGTAGAGCAGACTAGAAAAGATCTAGAGAAAATGATCGGAAAGAACGTAACTGTAAACGTAGAAGAAATCAAGAAGCCAGAAGCGGACGCTCAACTTGTAGCTGAAAGCATAGCTTCACAGCTTGAGAGAAGGGTTTCTTTCAGAAGAGCTATGAAGCAGTCTATACAGAGAAGTATGAGAATGGGAATCAAGGGTATAAAGACAGCTGTGTCTGGAAGACTTGGTGGAGCTGATATGGCTAGAACTGAAGGATATAGCGAAGGAACTATACCTCTACAGACTATAAGAGCTGATATAGATTACGGATTCGCAGAAGCAGATACAACTTATGGAAAAATCGGTGTAAAAGTATGGATTTACAAAGGTGAAGTTCTTCCTACTGCAAAAGTAGTAAAAGAAGAAAAAGAGGAAATCAAATAATTTCATCATTGAAGAAAGGAGGAATCACTTATGTTGATGCCTAAAAGAGTTAAACGTCGTAGAGTTCACAGAGGAAGAATGACTGGAAAGGCTACTCGTGGAAATAAAGTAACTTACGGTGATTTCGCGCTACAAGCACTTGAGCCAGCGTGGATTACTTCAAACCAGATAGAGTCAGCCAGAAGAGCGATGACTAGATATATAAAAAGAGGGGGAAAAATCTGGATCAAGGTATTCCCTGATAAGCCAGTAACACAAAAGCCAGCTGAGACACGTATGGGATCTGGAAAAGGATCACCAGAGTACTGGGTAGCTGTTGTTAAGCCTGGAAGAGTAATGTTTGAGATGAGCGGTGTAGCAGAGGAAGTTGCTAGAGAGGCGATGAGACTTGCGGCTCATAAACTTCCTATAAAATGCAAGTTTATAACACGTGAAGAACAAGAAAAGGGTGGTGAAGCTAATGAAAGCTAATGATGTACGCCAAATGAATTCGAAAGAATTAGGCGAGAAATTAACAGAATTAAAAGCAGAATTATTTAACTTAAGATTTCAATTAGCTACAGGTCAACTGGATAACCCTATGAGAATTAGGACAGTAAGAAAAGATATAGCTCGTGTAAACACAATAATGAGAGAAATAGAGCTTAAGGAAATAAACGCTTAAAAGTTGTCTGAAGGGAGGCTAAGCTAAATGGAAAGAGGTAACAGAAAATTAAGACAGGGTCGTGTAGTGAGCGACAAGATGGACAAGACAATCGTTGTTGCCGTTGAGACGTTCGTATCACATCCTCTTTATGGAAAATCAGTTAAGAAGACTACGAAGTTCAAAGCACATGACGAAAACAACGAGTGCCAAACAGGCGATATCGTAAAAATAATGGAAACAAGACCGCTAAGCAAAGATAAGAGATGGAGATTAGTTGGCATAGTAGAGAAAGCTAAATAAATCCTTGAAATCGAAAGGAGGTAAAAGAGATGGTTCAAAACGAAACACGTTTAAAAGTTGGAGACAACTCGGGAGCTAAGGAGCTTCTTGTTATAAGAGTACTAGGTGGATCAAAGAGAAAGTACGCCAATGTAGGAGATGTAGTAGTAGCTGCAGTTAAAAGTGCAACACCAGGAGGAGTTGTTAAGAAAGGTGATGTAGTAAAAGCTGTTGTTGTTAGAACGAAAAAGGGACTTAGAAGAAATGACGGAAGCTATATAAAATTTGATGAAAATGCCGCTGTTATAATCAAAGAAGACAGATCTCCAGTAGGAACTCGTATATTCGGGCCTATAACTAGAGAGCTAAGAGACGGTAACTTCATGAAAATTATATCACTAGCACCTGAAGTATTATAAGAGGAGGTGTAGATAATGAAAATAAAAAAAGGTGACAAGGTCGTTGTAATTGCAGGAAAAGATAAAGGTAAGATCGGAGAAGTAGTAGCCGCTATGCCTAAGGCTGGAAGAGTTATTGTAGAGGGTGTAAACATGGTGATTAAGCACCAGAAGCCAACTCCTAACATGCAGCAAGGTGGAAGAATTGAAAAAGAAGCCAGCATAGACGCATCGAACGTGATGATATACTCTGAGAAAGACAAGCAGGGAGTAAGAGTCGGATACAAGATGGAAAACGGAAAGAAAGTTAGAGTTAGCAAGAAAAGCGGAGAAATCCTGGGCTAATTACTCGGAATTGAAAGGAGGTTGCATTAATGACTGCACGTTTAAAAGAGAAATATATGAAGGAAGTAGTTCCAGCACTTATGGAAAAATTTCAATATAGCAATATAATGGAAGTACCTAAAGTAGAGAAAATAGTTTTAAACATGGGACTTGGAGAAGCTAGAGAAAACCCAAAGATACTAGAATCAGCACTACTAGAGATGGGAATGATAGCTGGACAAAAGCCAGTTACTACAAGAGCGAAGAACTCTATAGCTAACTTCAAGCTTCGTGAAGGAATGCCTATAGGTGCGAAAGTTACTCTAAGAGGAGAGAAGATGTACGAGTTCTTTGACAAACTTATGAACATAGCTCTTCCAAGGGTAAGAGACTTCAGAGGAGTTTCTAACACTGCGTTTGACGGAAGAGGAAACTATGCACTAGGAATAAAAGAGCAATTGATTTTCCCTGAAATAGATTATGATAAAGTAGATACAATAAAAGGCTTAGATATCATAGTTGTAACTACAGCTAAAACAGATGAAGAAGCTAGAGAGTTTTTAGGTCTTATGGGAATGCCTTTTAAAAAGTAGAGTAAGGAGGGAAAGTTCTAATGGCTAGAAAAGCGATGGTCAATAAACAGCAGAAAAAGCAAAAGTATAGTAGTAGAGAATACAGCAGATGTAAAATCTGTGGAAGACCTCATGCATACTTAAGAAAATTCGGAGTTTGCCGTATATGCTTTAGAGAATTAGCATACAAAGGAGAAATTCCTGGAGTTAGAAAAGCAAGTTGGTAGATATATATTTAAGATATGGAAGGAGGTAGACTGTAATGGTTATGACAGATCCAATTGCAGATATGCTTACAAGAATTAGAAACAGCAATAATGCTAAACATGAGACGGTGGATATTCCAGCTTCTAATATAAAAAAATCACTAGCAAACATTCTATTAGAAGAAGGGTTTGTAAAGGGATATGACGTTATAGAGGACGGAAAGCAAGGTATAATAAGAGTTCAGTTAAAGTACGGTGCTGACAAAGAGAAGATAATAACAGGACTAAAGAGAATATCTAAGCCAGGACTTAGAGTGTACGTTAAGAGTGACGAGATACCTAGAGTTCTAGGTGGTCTTGGAATAGCTATACTATCGACGTCAAACGGAATAGTGACAGATAAAGTAGCTAGAAAAGAAAAAGTTGGCGGAGAAGTAATCTGCTACGTATGGTAATACGGATTCGCAAGAATAGGAGGTGTTTGTAGTGTCAAGGATAGGATTAAAGCCTATAACTATCCCAAGTGGAGTAGAGGTTAAAGTTGATTCTGAAAACAAAGTTGTCGTTAAAGGACCTAAGGGAACTTTAGAGCAACAGATAGATAAAGCTATGATTATAAATGTAGAAGATAACCAAGTGACAGTGGCGCGTCCAAGTGACAGAAAAGAGCACAGATCACTACATGGACTGTCTAGAACTTTGATAGACAACATGGTAGTAGGAGTAAGTGAAGGATACTCTAAGACTCTAGAAATAGTAGGAGTAGGTTATCGTGCACAAAAGCAAGGAAAGAAACTAGTTCTAAGTCTAGGATTCTCTCATCCAGTAGAGATGGAAGATCCAGCTGGAATAGAAGTAGAAGTTCCTAACAACAACCAGATAATAGTAAGCGGAATAGACAAGCAAGCTGTTGGAAACTACGCTGCAGTCATAAGAGACTGGAGAAGACCTGAGCCTTATAAAGGTAAGGGAGTTAAGTACGCTGGTGAGCGTATAAGACGTAAAGAAGGAAAAACAGGTAAGTAATAGATAGACGAAAAAGAAGGGAGTGATAACTGGTGCTTAAGAAAGTTAGTAGCAACATCAAGAGACAAAAGAGACAACAGAGAATAAGACAAAACATTAAAGGAACTCCTGAGAGACCAAGATTAAATGTTTACAGAAGTCTTAATCATATATATGCACAGGTTATAGATGACTTAGCCGGCAAAACTCTAGTTTCAGCTTCAAGCCTAGAGCTTAAAGACAAGCTAGATTCAACTGGAAACAAAGCGGCTGCAAGAGAAGTTGGAAAGCTAGTTGCAGAGAAAGCTAAAGAGCAAGGAATCGAGAACGTAGTATTTGACAGAGGTGGATACCTTTATCATGGAAGAATAAAAGAGCTTGCAGATGGAGCAAGAGAAAACGGACTGAAATTCTAAAAAGAAGGAGGGAATTTGATGAGTCGTGGACGTATTGATGTAAATCAACTAGACTTAAAAGAAACAGTAGTTAGCATAAATCGTGTAACTAAAGTTGTTAAAGGTGGTAGAAACTTTAGATTCAGCGCACTTGTTGTTGTTGGAGACGAGAACGGTCATGTAGGAGTAGGAATGGCTAAGGCACAAGAAGTACCTGAAGCTATAAGAAAAGCTATACAAGACGCTAAGAAGCATATAATAACAGTTCCAACTGTTGGAACTACTATACCTCATGAGACACTAGGACATTTTGGAGCTGGAAGCGTTCTGCTTAAGCCTGCTGCAGAGGGTACTGGAGTTATAGCTGGAGGACCTGTCCGTGCGGTAATAGAGCTTGCTGGAATAAGGGACCTAAGAGGTAAGTCATTAGGAACAAACAATCCTAGAAACATGATAAACGCGACTATGGACGCTCTAAGTCAACTTAAGAGAGCTGAAGAAGTGGCTAAACTAAGAGGAAAAACCGTAGAAGAGTTACTAGGTTAGGAGGGGTGAATACCTTGGCTATGATTAAAATAAAACTCGTTAAGAGTAAAATAGGTAGAATAGAAAATCAGAAGAGAACTGTTGAAGCTCTTGGACTGAGAAAGATCGGTCAAATAGTTGAGAAGCAGGATACTCCTCAAATAAGAGGTATGATAGAAAAAGTTAAGCACATGGTAGAAGTTGTAGAGTAATTCTACTATATAACAGAGGAGGTGTAAGTATGAAATTACATGAGTTAAGACCAAACGCTGGTGGCGGAAGTAAGAAAACTAAGAGATTAGGTAGAGGTACTGCATCAGGACAGGGTAAAACATCTGGTAGAGGACAGAAAGGTCAAAATTCTCGTTCAGGCGGTGGAGTAAGACCAGGATTCGAGGGAGGTCAGATGCCTCTTTACAGAAGACTACCTAAGAGAGGATTCAAAAACGTATTCGCTAAAGAGTATGCTATAGTTAATATAGATGAACTTAACGAAAGATTCGAAGACGGAATGGAAGTAACACCAGTTACTCTTATAGAGGCTGGAGTTATAAAGAAAGTTCTTGACGGAGTAAAGGTTCTTGGAAACGGAGAGCTAAACAAAAAACTAACTGTTAAAGCAACTAAATTCAGCAAGACAGCAGTGGAGAAGATAGAAGCAAACGGGGGAAAAGTAGAGGTGATTTAAATTGCTATCAACTCTTAGAGACGCTTGGAAAGTGCCCGAACTAAAGGGCAAGATGATATACACACTGTTGATGATCTTAGTATTCAGGATAGGAGCTAGCGTTCCTGTTCCTGGAGTTGATACAGGGGTAATAGCACAGATGTTTGACACTAGTCAAGCCGGAGGACTTCTGAGCTTTCTGGACCTTATGTCTGGGGGAGCTTTCAAGAACTTCACAGTCTTTGCACTAAATATATACCCATATATCACAGCTTCAATAATACTTCAGTTGTTGACAGTTGCTATTCCGAGTCTTGAGTCGCTTGCAAAAGAAGGCGACGTTGGAAGGAAGAAAATCAGTAAGTACACTAAATACTTGACTATAGTGTTGGCGGTAGTTCAAGCTGTAGGATTGAGTTTAGGATTTTTCAACCAAGCGATAATGGACAGAAGCTTTATGTCGGTTGCAGTTGTAGTCATAACGTTGACTGCGGGTACTTGCTTCCTTGTATGGCTTGGAGGACAGATTACTGAAAAGGGAGTGGGAAATGGTATCTCACTTATAATCTTTATAGGAATAGTTTCTGGAGCCCCATCAGGTGCAGCGAGACTTTTTGAGCTGTATAAGGCAGGGGCGGCGGGAATAGTTTCTATAGTGGCATTCCTTGTTATAGCACTACTGATAATAGTGGGAGTTATAATAATCCAGGAAGGTCAGAGAAAGATTCCAGTTCAGTACGCAAAGAGAGTTGTAGGCAGAAAGATGTACGGTGGACAGAGCACCCATATTCCAATAAAAGTGCTGATGGCAGGGGTTATTCCAGTAATATTCTCTACGTCGCTACTTCAGTTCCCGCAGATAGTGGCATTGTTCTTTAAAGGCGGATTCGCAGACTTCGTCACAAAGTACCTTACACTTGGAGGAACACTTGGAACTTGGATATACTCTATACTGAACGTCATATTGATACTGTTCTTTACTTACTTCTATACGGCAATTCAATTTAATCCTATAGAATATGCCAATAACTTGAAGCAGAACGGTGGATTTATTCCAGGGATAAGACCAGGAAAGCCAACGTCTGACTATTTAGGAAAGATACTTTCTAAGATAACATTCTTAGGAGCTATAGTGCTTGCGATAATAGCCACAGTTCCAGTTATAGTTGAGTCTATACTAGGGCTTGGAATACAATTTGGAGGCACTGCAGTTCTGATAGTTGTAGGAGTTGTCTTAGAGACTATGAAGCAGTTAGAAACTCAGATGTTGATGAGACATTACAAAGGGTTTTTAAAATAGAAACTCCTAGGAGATGATTTGATTGAGACTAGTATTGCTAGGGCCACCTGGAGCCGGAAAAGGAACGCAGGCGGCAGGAATAGTGGAAAAGTACAAGATACCTCACATATCTACAGGAGATATTTTCAGAAAGAACATCAAAGAGGGAACTGAGCTAGGGAAAAAGGCAAAAGACTATATGGACAAAGGTCTACTAGTTCCAGATGAGCTTGTAGTTGAGATCGTAAAAGACAGACTTACAGAGTCAGACTGCTCGGAAGGATTTTTGCTTGATGGATTCCCAAGGACAGTTGCTCAAGCTGATTCGTTGAATTCTGAACTTGAGAGTATGGAGATTAAGCTTGATAAAGTTATAAATATAGACGTTTCAAAAGAAGAGCTGATAGAGAGAGCTGTTGGAAGAAGGATATGCAAGGATTGCGGAGCAACTTACCATATAAAATTCAACCCAACTAAAGCTGAAGGCGTATGCGATGTATGCGGCGGAGAGCTCTACCAGAGAGACGACGACAACGAAGAAACAGTTACTAAGAGAATCGAAGTATATATAGATCAGACGCAACCGCTTATAGACTATTACAAGGAGAAGGGCATACTCGCCGATATAGATGGAAGGCAGAGCATTGACAAAGTGTTCTCTGATATAGTCGACACACTAGGGAGCGTTAAGTAATGATCATACTGAAAAGCAAGAGGGAAATAGAGATAATGAGAGAGGCAGGAAGAGTTGTAGCAGAGACTCATGCCTTTCTCAAAGAAGTTATAAAGCCTGGGATAACTACAAAAGAGTTAGACACACTGGCCGAAAACTTCATAAGAAGCAAGAATGCCATTCCGGGTTTTAAAGGATATGGAGGCTTTCCAGGAACCATATGTGCATCTATAAATGAAGAGGTGGTTCATGGAATACCTAGCATGAGAGAGTTAAAGGAAGGCGACATAATAAGCATTGATATAGGTTCAATAGTGGATGGATACTATGGAGATTCGGCGAAAACTTATCCTGTAGGAGATATATCCGAAGAAAATCAAAAGCTTATAGACGTGACAAAAGAGTCATTCTATAGGGGAATGGAGTTTGCAAAACTGGGCTATAGACTTTCTGATATATCACATGCTATACAGACTTATGTCGAGGAAAACGGATTTTCTGTAGTTACGGATTACGTAGGACATGGCATCGGCCGAAACATGCACGAAGAGCCACCTATTCCTAACTTTGGACCCGCTGGAAAAGGGCCAAGACTTCAAGAGGGAATGGTACTAGCAATAGAACCTATGGTGAATATAGGGACTAGAAAAGTTAAGGTATTAAGTGACAACTGGACTGTAGTTACACTGGATAAGAAAAACTCAGCCCACTATGAGCACACTATAGCTATAACTTCAGACGGTCCGGAAATATTGACTGCCCTATAGGAGGAGAGGTGAAGTTCTATGACAACTGCAGAAGTGGAGATAGGACAGATTGTCAAGTCTAAACAAGGCAGAGATAAGGGTAAGATATATCTAGTGCTTGAAATTGTATCAGGAGACTACGTTCTTCTGGTGGACGGAGATACTAGAAAAATAAACAACCCTAAAAAGAAAAAAATTAAACATTTAATGGTTTATAATTCTAAAATTAATGATATAATAGAAAAGTTGAAGCAAGAAAGCTTGGATGATTTTTTTATAAAAAAATCTTTGGCTCCTTTCAAATCTTGAGAGGGACAAGAAGAACGGGAGGTTCGATTACCTGATGTCTAAAAAAGATGTTATAGAGGTAGAAGGGACCGTAGTTGAAGCTCTTCCAAACACTATGTTTAAAGTAAAGCTTGAAAATGGTCATGAAATATTAGCACATATATCTGGGAAATTAAGAATGAACTTCATCAGAATTTTACCAGGTGATAAAGTTACAATAGAGTTATCTCCCTACGATCTAACTAGGGGCAGGATAACTTGGCGTAACAAGTAGGACGTAAGGAGGGTTTACGATGAAGGTAAGACCATCAGTAAAAAAGATATGTGAAAAATGTCAGGTTATCAAGAGAAAAGGTAAAGTAATGGTTATCTGTGAGAACCCAAGACATAAGCAGAAACAAGGATAAATTTTAATTCGTTTAAACGCGGCTGTTAAAATAAATATTTATTAAGAAATAAGCAGGAGGTGCAACTTAATGGCTAGAATTGCTGGCGTAGACTTACCTAGAGAGAAGAGGGTAGAGATAGGACTTACTTATATATACGGTATAGGAAGAACTAGATCAAACGAGATACTAGAAAAAACAGGTATCAGCCCGATGACTAGAGTAAGGGATTTAACTGAGACTGAAGTTAATGATTTAAGAAGCGTAATAGACACTTATATGGTTGAGGGAGACTTGAGAAGAGAGGTTGCCTTAAACATAAAGAGACTAAGAGAGATAGGAAGTCTTAGAGGATACAGACATAGAAGAGGACTACCAGTTAGAGGACAGAACACTAAGAACAACGCAAGAACTAGAAAAGGTCCTAAGAGATTAGTAAGCAAGGGTAAAAAGAAATAAGTTATAAAGGAGGGAATTTGATTGGCTAAAAAAGGTGTTAAGACACGTGTTAAGAGAAGAGAGCGTAAGAATATAGAAAGAGGACAAGCTCATATACAGTCTACTTTTAATAACACTATGGTTACTTTGACTGATACAAAAGGAAATGTAATTTCATGGGCGAGTGCAGGACAACTAGGATTCAGAGGATCTAGAAAATCTACTCCTTTCGCTGCTCAGATGGCTGCTGAAGAAGCTGCTAAGAAAGCTATGGAGCACGGACTAAAGAGCGTAGAGGTATATGTAAAGGGACCTGGATCAGGTAGAGAAGCGGCTATAAGATCGCTACAGGCTTCAGGACTAGAAGTGAGCCTAATAAAAGACAATACTCCAATACCACATAACGGTTGTAGACCGCCAAAGCGTAGAAGAGTTTAATAGAAAAACAGGAGGTGCAGAAAAAGGATGGCAAGATATACGGGACCAGTATGTAGACTTTGTCGTAGAGAGGGACAAAAGCTATACTTAAAGAGTGATAAATGTTATACAGATAAATGTCCAATGAACACTAGAAACTATGCTCCAGGGCAACATGGACAAGCTAGAACTAAGAAACTTTCTGAGTACGGAGTACAGTTAAGAGAAAAGCAGAAAGTGCGTAGATACTACGGAATACTTGAAAAGCCTATGCTTAAGTATTTCCTAATGGCAGATAAGATGCAGGGAATAACAGGTGAAAACCTACTTAAAGTACTAGAGTCAAGACTAGACAACGTAGTTTTCAGAATGGGACTTGCTTCTTCAAGAATAGAAGCTAGACAGCTTGTAGTTCACGGACATTTCCTAGTGAATGGAAAGAAAGTAGATATACCTTCTTACCTGACTAGCGTTGGAGATGTTATAGAAGTTAAGGAAAAGAGCAAGAAGTCTCCTAAGTTCAAGCATATACAAGAGAACAGTCAAGGAAATACTCCTTCATGGGTAGAATCTGACATGGAGAACCTAAGCGGTAAAATAGTTGCTGAGTCTACAAGAGAAGATATAGATCTTCCAATAGAAGAGCACCTTATAGTCGAGCTTTACTCTAAGAACAAGTAGAGCGAGATATCGTAGGATTAGTACCCTCGTAATAAAAAATATGGTTACCAAGGAGGGTTGAGTATAATGATAGAGATAGAAAAACCAAGAATAGATATAGTTGAAACAAATGAGGATGGAACCTACAGTAAGTTTGTGGTTGAACCTCTAGAGCGAGGATATGGAACGACACTGGGAAACTCTCTTAGAAGAATACTACTGTCGTCTCTTCCAGGAGCAGCGGTTTCTTCTATTAAAATTCAGGGAGTTTTGCATGAATTCTCAACTGTACCAGGTGTATATGAAGATGTATCAGAGATAATACTGAACATAAAAGGTATAGCTGCCAAAGCTTACACAGATGAACCTGTTATGTTGGTGATAGATGCAAAAGGGCCTAAGGAAATAAAAGCCGGAGATATCGTGACCGGACCAGATGTAGAAATCCTAAACAAGGATCTTCACATAGCTACGCTAGAAGATGATGCTGAGCTGTTTATGGAGCTAGAGATGGTTAGGGGAAGAGGATATACTCCAGCTGAGAAGAACAAAAAAGAAGATCAGCCTATAGGGGTTCTTCCTATAGACTCGATATTTACTCCAGTTAAAAAGGTCAACTTTACCGTTGAAGACACTAGAGTAGGACAGTTTACTGATTATGACAAGCTTACGTTAGAAGTGTGGACTGATGGATCTATAAAGCCAGATGAAGCTACTTCGCTAGGAGCGAAAGTGCTCAATGAGCATCTGAACTTGTTTATAGGTCTTACGGACCATGTGAACGACGTGGAGATAATGGTAGAAAAAGAAGAGGACAAGAAAGAAAAAGTCCTTGAAATGACTATCGAAGAACTAGATCTTTCAGTTAGATCTTATAACTGCTTGAAGAGAGCAGGTATAAATACAGTAGAAGAACTTACTCAGAGAAGTGAAGATGATATGATGAAAGTCAGAAATCTTGGAAAAAAATCCCTTGAAGAGGTTCAACACAAGCTTGCAGAATTAGAATTAGGTTTAAGAAAAACTGAAGAATAGTACTTTCTTTAGAAGAGGAGGGATGCATTATGGCAAAACTAAGAAAACTTGGACGTCGTACAGACCACAGAGACGCTATGCTTAGAAACCAGGTTACTAGCCTACTGAAGAACGGAAAGATAACAACTACAGTGACTAGAGCCAAAGAGACAAAGAGAATGGCTGAAAAGATGATAACTCTTGCTAAGAGAGGAGATCTACATGCAAGACGTCAAGTACTAGCTTATGTATATGACGAGACAGTAGTTAAAAACTTATTTGATGAAATAGCTCCTAAGTATGCAGAGAGAAACGGTGGATACACTAGAATCTTGAAAATGGGACCTCGTAGAGGCGACGCTGCAGAGATGGGAATACTAGAGCTAGTTTAAGATATCTACAAGGGATTAAGTTGAACAACTTAGTCCCTTTTGCTAGTTTAGAATAAGGAGAGCTGAGGATTTGGACTACATAGTTGAAATAGAAAACGTGAGTCATGGATACTCTAAAGACAGAGAGCAGCTTGTACTAGACGACTTAAGCCTCAAGGTGAGAAGAGGAGAGTTTCTGGTTGTGCTAGGTCACAACGGCTCAGGCAAGTCTACTCTGGCGAAATTGATAAATGGGATTCTAGTGCCCAGAGAGGGAAGTATAAAAGTGAATGGCATGGACACAGCTGACGAGAATACGATATGGGAGATAAGGCAGACAGCTGGAATGGTCTTCCAAAATCCTGACAACCAGCTTGTGGCTACAGTGGTGGAAGAAGATGTGGCATTCGGGCCTGAAAATCAGGGCATAGAGTCCTCTGAAATCAGAAGAAGAGTGGACGAATCTCTGAAGTCCGTTGACATGTACGAGTACAGAAAGAATGCCCCACATATGCTTTCAGGTGGACAGAAGCAGAGAGTTGCCATAGCAGGAGTTATTGCTATGAAGCCAGACTGCATAATACTGGATGAGCCTACAGCTATGCTAGACCCCTCAGGAAGAAGAGAGGTCATAGATATAGTGAAGAAGCTGAACAGAGAAGAGGGAAAGACTATAATCCATATAACCCACTATATGGACGAGGCCATAGACGCAGACAGAATAGTCGTGATGGAGTCAGGCAAGATAGCTATGGAGGGCACTCCGATAGAAGTATTTGGAGATGTGGAGAAAATAAGAGGCCTTGGGCTGGATGTGCCACAGGTGACAGAGCTTGCCTTTGAACTTGTGAAAGCAGGACTGGACATAGACCCAAAAGTGCTTAGAATAGAAGAGTTGGTGGACCGCATATGAGCATAGTTATAGAAAACCTAGAGTATATATACGGAGAGGGGACTCCCTTCGTCAAAAAAGCCTTAAAGAACATAAACCTTGTGATAGAGAAGGGGAGTTTTTTAGGGCTTATAGGGCATACAGGCTCAGGGAAGTCCACGCTTATACAGCATATAAATGGTCTGCTTAAGCCAAGCGCTGGAAGGATAGCTGTGAACGGCGAATGCATAACTGATGGGAGTGTGAAATTGAAGTCGATCAGGCAGAAGGTGGGACTTGTATTTCAATACCCTGAGCATCAGCTTTTCGAGGAGACCATATACAAGGACATAGCTTTTGGACCTATAAACCTTGGGCTTTCAGAGGAAGAGATATCTAGAAGAGTCGCTAGCGCCATGGAGTCTGTGGGGCTGGACTTTGAAAAGTACAGGGAAAAATCGCCTTTCGACTTGAGCGGAGGACAGAAGCGAAGAGTTGCTATAGCAGGTGTACTGGCTATGGAGCCTGAAGTGCTTATACTGGACGAGCCTACAGCAGGACTTGACCCTAGGGGGAGAGACGAGATACTGGAGAAGATAGTTGAGCTTAGAACTCTAAAGCCTGATATAACCATAGTGCTTGTATCACACAGCATGGAGGACATAGCAGAGCTTGTGGACAGGATAATACTGATGAACGACGGAGAGATAAAGCTTGACGGAACTCCTAGAGAGGTTTTCAGAAACGTGGAGCAGGTGGAAAGCTACGGATTGGCTGTCCCACAGATAACTTACTTTATGAGAGCGCTTAAGGCCAAGTACAGCGGTATAGACGACGAGATATACACCATAGCGGAAGCAAAGCAGGAGATACTGAGAGTCATGGGAGGGAAGACCTATGATTAAGAATATCACTATAGGACAGTACTTCCCAGGAGAGACACTCGTCCACAGAATGGACCCAAGAATAAAGATAATGTCCGTGTTTATCTTTATAATCTCGCTCTTTTTTGTAAATCGATTTATAGCGTATGCACCTTCGGCAATATTATTGCTTGCAGTGATAGCTATATCTAGGATTCCATTTAAGTATATCTTAAAGGGCTTAAAGCCAATATCAGTTCTTATAGCTATAACTTTCTTTATAAACGTATTTATGACTAAAGGCGAAGTGCTCTACAGGCTAGGGCCGCTTACAGCTACTAGAGAGGGGCTCGTGCAAGCAGGGTTTATGGCCATAAGGCTTGTGCTGCTCGTAGTAGGCACGACACTGCTTACGCTCACTACATCTCCTATAGCGCTTACAGATGGGATAGAGAAGCTGCTGAATCCATTCAAGAGGATAGGAGTGCCGGCGCATGAGCTTGCTATGATGATGACCATAGCTCTCAGGTTTATACCTACGCTTTTAGAAGAGGCTGACAAGATAATGAAAGCCCAGATGGCAAGGGGAGCCGACTTTGAAAGTGGAAATGTAGTAAGAAGGGCTAAAAATCTGATTCCACTGCTTGTTCCGCTCTTTATAAGCGCTTTCAGAAGGGCAGACGAGCTTTCGATGGCCATGGAGTCAAGATGCTATAGAGGAGGAGAAAACAGGACAAGAATGAGAGAGCTTGTGCTTGTGAAGACAGACTATATAGCATTTGCATTTGCAGTTGTATACTTTATTTTAATAATAGCTATGAGGTATTTTATATGAGAAACATAAAGCTGACTATAGAGTACGATGGATCCCGTTTCAACGGCTGGCAGAAGCAGTCTGACCAGAGAACTGTCGAAGGAGAGTTAGAGAAAGCTATAAAGCGGACTACAGGCGAAGAGGTAAAGCTTATTGCCTCAGGGAGAACTGATACAGGAGTCCACGCCTACGGGCAGGTGGCCAATTTTTTGACAGGCTGCACTATCCCGGGCGAAAAATTTCTCTACGCTGTAAACGATAGACTTCCTGACGACGTATCTGTCAAAGCTTCGGAGGAGGTTGCAAGGAGCTTCCACTCAAGGTTTAGCGCCCACAGAAAGACTTACAGATATGTATTCTTGAACGAAGATGTCAGAAGCCCTATATACAGAAACTACGCCTACCAAGTTAAGCATGAGCTTGACTTTAAATCTATGAAAAAAGCGATTAAGCATTTTGTAGGGCGTCAAGACTACTCTTCTTTTGTGGCCAACAGAAGCAATAAACAGAAGAACATAAGGACTGTGTACTCCACTAGAATAAGAAAAGACGGTAACTTTATAGAGTTTGAGATAGAGGGCAATGGATTTCTTCACAATATGGTGAGAATAATTGCCGGAACACTCGTAGAGGTAGGGCATGGAAAGCGAAGTCCAGACAGCATCCCAGGTCTTATAGAGTGCAAGGACAGGCATCTTTCTGGACATACTGCTCCAGCCGAAGGGCTTTACCTTTTGAAAGTTTTTTATTAAAAGTATCAGGAGAACACTTGACACACTAGGATGGATGTATTAAAATGGTTTAGTATGTTAGGAAAAGAAAATCCACAGGCCCCGGATTTTTGATCATAACTAAAAGTGCAAAACATTCGCGCCTTGCACAGCTACATATAGGTGCAGGCTTTGATCGAATCTATATAAGGAGGGAAAACAATGAAGAGCTATAATGCAAAACCACAGGAAATAGAAAGAAAATGGTATGTGATAGATGCTAGTGGAAAGACTCTAGGAAGACTTTCAACAGAGATCGCATCTATATTAAGAGGTAAGCGTAAACCGATATACACTCCTCATGTTGACACAGGAGATTATGTTATAGTTATAAATGCTGAGAACATAGTTTTAACTGGAAAGAAACTGGAGCAGAAGTACTACAAGTACCACACAGGATACGCTGGAGGACTTAGAGAGGTTAGATATGACGTACTTATGGACAAGAACCCAGAGAAGATCATATCACTAGCAGTTAAGGGAATGCTTCCTAAGAACAGCTTAGGAAGACAAATGTTCAAGAAATTGAAGGTTTATCGTGGAAGCGAGCACAACCACGAAGCTCAAAAGCCTGAAGTTTACGAAGCATAGTTCAGGAAGGGAGGAATAATAATGGCTAAAGTTCAATATTACGGAACTGGAAGAAGAAAGACATCGGTAGCTAGAGTAAGACTACTACCTGGATCAGGAAATATAACAGTAAACAAGAGAAGCTTAGAGGAGTACTTTGACTACGAGACTCTAAGAGTAGTGGCAAAAGAGCCGCTTACTATAACTGAGAACCTAGACAAGTACGACGTAATAGTTACAGTAAAAGGTGGAGGATTCACTGGACAAGCTGGAGCTATAAGACACGGACTTTCAAGAGCTCTACTAAAGGCAGACGCTGAGTTAAGACCAACGCTTAAGGCAGCAGGCTTCCTTACTAGAGATGCTAGAATGGTTGAGAGAAAGAAATACGGTCTTAAAAAAGCAAGAAGAGCGCCTCAATTCTCAAAGAGATAATTACAAAAAACACTGGATATCCAGTGTTTTTTTTATACGGAATATCTGCTGGAGGACAAAAATGAAGATAAGAGAAAGAGTAAAGTACAGAGAGATTGGGATGTTGCTTATTGTGCTTTTTATAGCACTGGGCCTTGTTACGGGAAGGACAGGCTATCTAGATAGCTTTGACAAATCTATACTGGGGTATGTCCAAAGCGGAGACAGCAAAGTGGCCTTTACTATAGCCAGATCTTTGGGTATAGCAGGTTCGGCAGCAGGCTATGTCTTGATAGGAGTTTACCTTCTATTCAAAGCTGCAGACAGGAAAAACTATTTGGACTTCAAGCTATACGCCACATCTGCGCTTTTGAATACAGCGTTCAATCAGGCTTTTAAGCTATTCTACGAGCGAGTAAGACCGTTAGACTTCTCCAGGATAGAGGTTTCGGGGTATAGCTTTCCAAGCGGACACTCAATGGCTGCGATGGGGGTAGGGCTTACGCTGGCCTATATAGCCTCAAAGCGGAATAGAAGAGCGAAGAAGAAGTACTATGCAGCAAGTATAGTCGTTGCACTTTTGGTGGGATGGAGCAGGATGTATCTCGGAGTGCATTGGCCTACAGACATATTGGCAGGGTATTTAGGTGGCGCAATAGTCTTTCTGCTGTCTATAAATATGGAGTTTAAAAAGAAATAAAGATCCGCCTCAGCGAATCTTTATTTTTTTATGTTCAAGCCTGTATTCAATTGTCTTGTTGAGCAGCTTTCTGATCACAGAGGCGGCAGGCACGGCCAGGAGCATTCCCATTATTCCGAAGAGCCCACCTGAGATCAATATGGTGGTCATGGTCCAGAAAGTCGAAAGCCCAACCTTGCCACCCAGAATTTTAGGGCCTAAGTACAGTCCGTCGAACTGCTGTAGCAGTATGGCCAAGATGGATATTTGAATGGCCAGATCTGGCATATAGACGATAGATATTACAGAGACTGCAATGATTCCAACTAGAGGCCCAAAGTAAGGGACTATGTTTGTGACTCCGAATATGGTGCTCATCAGAAGTACGAAGTCTGCTCCCATAAGCTTTATGGGCACAAAGAACAGAACAGCCATAATGGCAGAGTCGATTATCTTGCCGACTATAAACCTAGAGAACACATTGTTCAAGTCAGTGAGAAAATTGACTATGCTAGTTGCCTCATCTCCTTCAAGAAAGGCGTAAAGAAGTTTCTTTCCAAGAGAGGCAAATCTGTACTTGTCTTTTATCATGTAAATGGATATCACAAGGCCGATCACTAGATTGGTTATAAGCCCTGTAATACCGAAAGCCAAGGACAGTAGCTTCTCTATATTTAGAGAGGTGAAAGATAGTCCCTTCTCTAAAAAGACATCGAGCTGAAACAACATAGACAAAAGTAGCTTGTCTAAAAGAGGATTATCCATGTTGCCAAGTAAATTCTCTCGAAGGCCTGAAACCAGAAGTCTGAGTGACTTTGGAAGGTCTAAGAGAAGGTTGTTTATGCTCATCAGTAGCTTGGGAGAAGCTTTTGTGAAGAACAGATAAAGCCCAAGCAAAAGTGCCGAGTAGACAATCAAGATAGAAATACTTTTTTTAAAATTCAATCGCATCTCTAAATAATGTATAATTGGATTTAGTATATAAGCTATTATAAATCCATATACAAATGGCATCAGTATCTTGGATACTGTTGCGAAAAAATCTGATTGATGAAGGTCTTTTACTAAAATAAGAAACAGCAGTAAAACAACGGTTAAGCTAAAGTAGTTTAGTTTTCTTCTAATCATATTGGATCTCCTATGTTTTCGTTAATACAATTATATCATTAAAACTGGTATTTAGATTAATTAAGCTTTAATTAAATAAAAAGAGGTGGAGAAATGACAGTGCAGATAAAACCATATAAGAAAAACTTTGAATATGGATACAGCTTTGGAGTGTTCCCGACTATGGAGCTGCTGGAGAATAGGCCAGAAGACGTAATAAAGATAATGGTTATGGAAAAGGGATTGGAGAATGAAGGAGTCCAGAAGATAATAGAAAAGTGCAGGCGAGAAGGCATAGCGGTGGAAATAGCCGACAAGGCCATAAATCGCATAAGCAAGAAAGAGAACAACTACACTGTAGGGGTGTTCAGAAAGTACACTGAGC
This sequence comes from Andreesenia angusta, assembly GCF_001855385.1. Classification (NCBI taxonomy): domain Bacteria; kingdom Bacillati; phylum Bacillota; class Tissierellia; order Tissierellales; family Gottschalkiaceae; genus Andreesenia; species Andreesenia angusta. The sequence goes on from NZ_MKIE01000003.1 coordinate 89,233, forward strand.
ATATAGTGCCTGGAAATCACTTGGTGCTTGTAAATCCAAGCGATATGGGGAACATGGGCACTATAATAAGGACAGCCCTTGGCTTCAAGGTGCAAGACCTGGCCATAATAAGGCCTGGAGTAGATATATTCGACCCCAAGGTGGTGAGGTCATCTATGGGAGCTATCTTCAAAATAAGATGTGAGTACTTCGACTCTTTCGAGGACTATCAAGATGCATTTCCAGAAAACAATATATACACTTTTATGTTAAACGCAGACTACACACTGGCGGATGCAAAGGAGATAAAGTCGGAGCCGTATTCCCTTGTGTTCGGAAACGAGGGAAGCGGGCTGGATGAAAGCTACTTCAGCGGATTAGGCAAAAGCATAAAGATAGAGCAGAGCAGCCTTATAGATTCGCTAAACCTATCTATAGCAGTGGGTATAGCGCTATATGAATTCAACAGATAACTACTATTTAAAGAAATTATTTAAAACTAGAAGTTGATAGAAGAATCTGATTTGACCAAATACAATTCAAACCCTATAATTTACTAGGAATTTAAAAATTATAGGGAGGGTTTTAATATGAAAAGAAGGATAGCTTCAATAATAGGTGTTCTAGCGCTTTCAGCACTTGTATTTACAGGTTGCGGAGAGGACAGCACAGTGTCAAAAGTGGGAACAGCTCCAGATGGAAGTGAAGTGGCTATAGAGAAGGCTACCATAAAGTACATGGATGACACTGTCAAAGGTGGATACAAGACTGTTTCTACAGAAGAACTAAACAAATGGGTAGAGGACAATAAAGATATGGTGATAATAGACACTATGCCATCAGACAACTTTTCGAAAGGGCATATCCCAGGAGCAGTGAATGCAGAGCTTCCTAAGACTGGAATGGCTGATGCAACTGACGAGCAGAAAGAAGCTTTTATAAAACTACTCGGATCAGATAAAAGCAAAACTGTAGTTGTATACTGCGGGTTTGTTGGATGTGCTAGAAGTGATGTAGGAGCAGTGCTGGCTAAAGAAGCTGGATTTGAGGAAGTATACAGAGTTCCAGGCGGAGGAGTGGCTTGGCAAGAAGCTGGATATGAAGTTGAAAAGTAGATTTTTCAAAGCACTGTCTTTTATGGCTTTAGCTACGGTGCTGGCAACTGCTGGATGCTCTGCACTGGGTAATTCCTTTGTAGAAAAGGAAGTCAACCCCAAGGTAGACGTTATGGGAGTAAAGCTCTACATGGAAGAGGAAGAAGTAGAAAAGGCTGTAGGAGTCAAAGGTGAAAAAGCAATGTGTATAAATGGATATGAGTATGGATATATAGAAGAAAATCTAAACATAGGATTCAACATCGACACGGATGAAGTCAGACGGATCACAACTAAGAATCCTGAAACAAGCATATATGGGATGCATCCTGGAATATCACTGGAAAAAGCCTACGAGATTATAGAGTCCGAGGGATTTGAAAAGTATCAGGACGATAAATACAAGTTTGTCAAGGAGGATATAATACTCAGCGTAATATCCATGAAGGGCTCTCTTGCCGATGGAATATCGATAGAGATAAAGCCGTAGAGGATCATATATAATAAAAAAAGTTCCTATATTTTTAGGAACTTTTTTTATTATATATGATAAAATAAGGGTTAGGAATAAAGCACAGAGGGAGTTTTAGAAGGTGATCAAGAACTTTAGGATTATATCAATAGTTTTAATTCTCTTAGCTTTGGGATCAGGTGCAGCCTGGGGAGAGACAGAGAGCACCTCGAATAGAGAGGTTGTGCTGCAGCTAAGATGGAACCATCAGTTTCAATTTGCAGGTTACTACGCGGCAAAAGAGCTAGGCTACTACGAAGACGAAGGTCTGGATGTGGAAATCAGATCGGGAAGCGGAGGAGAAGGCCAGACTCAGTTTGCCCCAGACGAGGTGATAAAGGGCAGAGCCGAGTTCGGAGTGGGATCTTCGGACATAATACTGGCCAATGATGAAAGAGAAGAGCTTATGCTTGTATCGTCGTTTTTTCAAAAGAGTCCTGTCAGATACTATATGTTAGACACAGAAGAGTACAGCAATCTGGCCAATCTAGCTGATAAAAAGGTGGGGATCAGAGAAGAGGATTTGCTCAGCATAGAGTTCAAATCCATGCTGAGAGTAGAAGGTGTGAACTTGAACAGAATACCTCTTATAGACAAGTATTCGGTGTTCGAGCTAGAAGACCTGACTACAGGAAAGTACGATTTGATACCAGGCTATACAGGGGGCGTGATAGATTACTACGCCTACAAAGAGGGAGTGAAACTAAAGGAGATAAGAGCGATAGACTACGGCATAGACTTCTATGGTGACTCTCTTTTCACGACCAAGAAGCTTGCGACAGAAGACCCTGAGCTGGTTGAAAAGTTTAGACGAGCTAGCATAAAGGGATGGAAGTATGCGCTTGAAAATCCAGAAAAAACTATAGATATAATATTGGAAAACTACGACAATCCAGAGCATAAGAGCAAGTCGGATTTCAGGGAGTACAATGAGTTTCAATCTGAAAAAATAAGAGATCTTATGCTTTATCCTGTGGTTGAAATAGGGAATATAAATCCTTATAGATGGGATGAAATGGGCAGTACCCTGTATCAGTTCGGAATAATAAAAAATGAATTCAATGCGGAGAAAACCATATTCAACTATGAGGAGATAGCCAGAGGACAGGAAAAAGACTCGCTAAATCAATTTATACAGTTTATAATGGTGGGGTTTCTGTTTTCTGTAGTAATTTTCTTTATAAACTTGAGCTCTAAAAACACCGACTTGGAAATAGAGATAGCTGAAAGAGAAGAGGCTGAGAAGAGGCTGAAAAAAGAGAGAGATAGATATGAAATACTCTTCAACAGCTCCATAATAGGCATAGTGCTTACAAGACGAACAGGGGAGATAGTGCAGTGCAATAAGAAGTGGCTTGAAATGACTGGCTACGATGAAGGCGAGCTGGTAGGCAGGTCTATGAAGACCATAATAAGCCCGGAGGAGAATGAAGTGCCAAATGAGCTTATAAACAAGCTGATAGATGGCGAATTGACGGAGTACGAGGTGGAGCAGAAGTATACAAAGAAAGACGGGGGATATCTTTGGGGGAATCTGTTTATGGTGGCGATGGATGACAGCGAAACAGATGAAAAGATATATCTCAATATGGTAGCTGACATAACTACAAAAAAAATGATGGAAGAGTCCGTAGACAGGGCCGAAGCTAGATTCAGAGATATAGTGAACGAGGTAGCGGCCGAGATAAACGTCCCGATAGACTTTGAGACGAAAAAAATAGACGACAAGACAAAGATGCTTTCAAAGCTAGAGGAGATAAATCTAGAGCTTGAAAAGATGTTTAAAAACGAATTAGACGAGAACAGAAAGAAGGAAGTGCTCATAATACACCAGGCAAAGCTTGCAGCCATGGGGGAGATGATAGGGAACATAGCTCACCAGTGGAGGCAGCCACTCAACAGCTTGGCGCTGGTGCTTTCAAACCTAGAGGATGCCTTTGTACACGCAGAGTTGGAGCAGGAGTACTTCGACACATGTATAGAGAGGTCTAGAAGGCTTATAAATCAGATGTCCAACACTATAGACGACTTCAGGTACTTCTTCAATCCAGCGAGCGAGAAAGAGAAGTTTTCACCATGTGAAAGTATAAATTCGATACTCTACTTGCTAGACGAGAAGTTCAGATTCAACGATATAAGTGTCATGTTCTCGGATTGCGACAGAAATCTAAGTGCGTATGGATATAACAATCATTATTCACAGGCACTCTTTAACGTCATAAGCAACTCGGCGGATGCACTTGCAGATGTGGACAGCCCTGACAAGAGAATAGAGATAAGGGTGTACGAGAAAGGTAGCGACCTAGTCTGCGAGATAGAGGACAATGCAGGCGGAATAGACGAGGATATAATAGATAAGGTGTTTGAGATGTACTTCACAACTAAGCCTGGTAAGAAGGGTACGGGGCTTGGACTGTATATCACCAAGACCATAATAGAGAACAACCTGAATGGAAAGGTGAACTGTGAAAATACTAAAAACGGTCTTATGACCAAGATAAGAATTCCCAAAGAAAGCGAGGACAGTGACGATGAATAGGAAAGAAGAGGAAAATATACTTTCAAATATAACATTGCTATTCGTGGAAGACGAAGAGATTGCAAGGCTAGAACTTTCGAAATACTTGAAGCGAAGAGTAGGACGACTGATTGTGGGAAAAGACGGGGTGGAAGGCCTCGAGCTTTTGAAAAAATACAACCCAGACATGGTCGTGACAGACTTGAAAATGCCTGGGAAGACAGGGCTTGAAATGCTTAAAGAGGCTAGAGAAAACGGCTATGATGGTGGAGTCATAATAAATTCGGCTCTTTCAGATAGCGAGACTATACTCGAGGCTGTGGACCTTGGAATAGTGAAGTATATAGTAAAGCCTGTAGACACTAACAAGCTGCTAGAAGCTATGAACGAGCTGGCACTTCATATAATGAAGCAGAAAACAGGAAAAGTCATAATTGAAGACAAGTATATACTGAACAGAGACGAGAAAAAAGAGCTAGAGGACGAGATAAAGAGCAAGGTAGCTTTTTTTATAAAAAAATACACCGGCAAAGGACCTAAAAATATAAGGGTGTTTATACAGGGGAAGGACATAAACGTGGAAGCAGAGGAAACGCTCACAGCTTTTGAGAGCAGCATAGTCAAAAGCAACAAGAATCACTCGCTTGTAGACTACAACAGAAAGATATTCTACTCAGAGCTGAAGAGAGAGTTTGAAAAGATGATACAAGAGTCTACAGACTTGAATGTCAGGATGATAGAGGCAGAGCCTAACTCTAAAAAAAATGTGGATTATATAAAATTCTCTTTTGTATAACTTGTAAAGGACAGGGCTATTTGATATAATCAAGCTATAGAAATTTATAATCCTGCCGAAGCGGATACGAGAGTAAGCCGATTTGGAAAGATTAAAACTAGATATTATTTTTAGTTGGCAAATACTGAAGATGGTTTTACAACCAAGCTTAGAGAGGTCAGCACGAAGCATATGTCTTTGTGTTGCCCTTTTTTATTTAAGCGAGACAACGTTTTCAGATGAAAAAGAGGCATTCTGGAAGTGATAAGAGTCTTGTATGAGGATTTATTTTACAATAATACGGAGTATGGAGGGATCATATGATAACTTTTGGCGATTACGTAAGACCAAAGAGTCTAGATGAGGCTAGCGAGCTTTTAAAGACTAAGAAACCTGCTAGAATTATAGGTGGCGGGCTTTATGTGAGAATGGGAGACAGAAGGATAGGACTGGCAGTTGATCTATCTGATCTAGAGCTAGACTATATAAAAGAGACAGATGACAGCTTTGAAATAGGGGCTATGACGTCACTGAGATCATTAGAGACTGATAGCGCACTAAATGCACATTACGGGGATGTGTTCAAGCAGTCGCTTAAAGACATAGTAGGAGTTCAGCTTAGAAACATAGCAACTGTAGGTGGAACTGTATACCAGAAATACGGATTCTCAGACGTGATACCTGCGCTTCTAGCTGTTGACGCTAAAGTTTGCTTCCACTCGACTGGAGAGATATCACTAAAGGAATACCTAGCAGAAGATGGGTTCAGAAGAGACGTACTTGAAAAAGTTGTAATTCCTAAGGCTAAAGAGGTTTGTGCTTCAAACCAGACTATCAGAATCTCTAGAGGAGACTACGCTATGCTAGTCACTGTAGTGGCGAAGATAGACGGAAAGTACAATGTAACTGTTGGAGCAAGACCTAGAAGAGCGGCACTGGCTCTAAAAGCTATGGACTACTTGAATTCAGCAGGAGAAGTTACAGAAGAAGTGGCTATAAAAGCAGGAGAACTTGCTGCAGAAGAGCTTGTATTTGGAACGAATACTAGAGGAACAGCAGAATATAGAGAAGATGTATGTAAAGTATTGATCAAGAGAGCTGTTTTGGAGGTGTCTTCATGCAAATAAAGTTAAACATAAATGGATCAGATAAAACGTTAGATGTAAAACCTCATGAGTTCTTAGTTGAAGTACTGAGAGAAAATGGTTATCTAGGGGTTAAAAAGGGTTGTGAGACTGGAAACTGCGGACTGTGTACTATACTGATAGACGACAAGCCAGTGCTTTCATGTTCTTACCTAGCTGTAAGAGCTGAAGGAAAGAAGATAACTACTATAGAAGGTGTTCAAGCTGAAGCGGCAGAAGTGGGATCGTTCCTTGTAGAAGAGGGAGTTGACCAATGCGGATACTGTAGCCCAGGTCTTGTTATGACTATAATAGGAATGAAGAAAGAGATAGAAAACCCTACAGAAGATGACATAAGAAATTACCTTACAAACAACCTATGCAGATGTACTGGATACGTTGGACAGCTGAGAGCTATAAAGAAGTTAATGGGGGTAGAATAATATGAAAGCAGTTAATAAACCGATTTCTAAAATAGATGGTATGGGACTAGTAACTGGTAAGCCAGTCTATACAGACGACTTGGCTCCAAAAGACGCTCTTATTGTAAAGATACTGAGAAGTCCACATGCTTTTGCGAAGATGAAGGACATAGATGTAAGCAGAGCGCTTAAAGTGCCTGGAGTGGAGTGTGTGCTTACTTGGAAGGACATCCCAAGGATACCTTTCACAAGATCAGGAGCTTCTTTTCCAGAGCCAGCTTCATATGACTCTTACATCCTAGATGAGTATGTAAGATATGTAGGAGATAGTGTTGCCATAGTTGCAGCTGTAGACGAAGAGACTGCTGAAAAAGCTATGAAGATGATAAAGGTAGACTATGAAGTATTCGAGCCTGTAATAGACTTTGAAAAGGCCATAGACCATCCTTCTGTAATCCACCCAGACCACAAGAACTACAAGCCTAATGCCATAATACATCCTAACTTTGACAGAAACGTAGCTTGTGAATACGAGTACGACTGGTCAAAAGGAGATAAGGGAATAGACGAGATATTCGCAGAGTGTGACGTTGTAATAGAAAACACTACTTACAACCAAGCGCAAGAGCATGCGATGATGGAGACTCACAGATCTTACACTTACAAGGACATGCATGGAAGACTTGTAATAGTTTCTTCTACACAGGTTCCTTTCCACGTAAGAAGAACTGTAGCTAGGTCACTGGGAATGACACCAGATCAGGTAAGAGTTATAAAGCCTCGTATAGGTGGAGGATTCGGTGCGAAGCAGAACCTTCAGGCAGAGTTTTATCCAGCTGCTGTAACTATGAGAACTGGAAAGCCTGCAAAGATGATTTTCAGTAGAGTAGAGAACACTATATGTGGAACTACTAGACACAGAATGAGAATAGACACTAAGATAGGTGCTATGAAAGACGGTACTATAAGAGCTATAGATATGGAAGTGCTTTCAGACCAGGGAGCTTACGGAGAGCACTCTAAGACTACTCTAGCTCCAGCTGGATACAAGACTATACCTCTTTACAACAAGGCTGATGCCTACAGATTCCACGGATACACTGCGTACACTAACCTTCCTACAGCAGGAGCGTTTAGAGGGTTCGGAGTTACTCAGGGAATATTCGCTACAGAGTCTATAGTGAACAAGTTAGCACATGAGCTAGACATGGACCCAGCTGTTATAAGAGAGAAGAACATGCTTAAGGAAGGCGAGACTTCAGTAGGATTCAACCTTTCTACAGTGTTCGACGACCTTTCAGAGCTTCAGACTGCAGAGAGCTGTGGACTTGAGCAAGCGGTTAAGAGAGGTAAGGAGCTTATAGGATGGGACGAGAAGTTCCCTAAGAAGGAAGTTTCATCTAGCAAAGTAAGAGGAGTTGGAATGGCTCTTTCTATGCAGGGATCGGGAATACCTAATATAGACTCTGCATCGGCAACTATAAGATTCCAGGAGAATGGATTCTTCACGCTTCTGCTAGGAGCTACCGACATAGGAACAGGTAGTGACACTATCCTTAAACAGATAGCTGCAGACGCTATAGGAATATCTGAAGACAGAATAAGAGTATTCTCTTCTGACACAGACCTTACACCGTTCGACGTTGGAGCATACGCATCTAGTACGACTTACGTTACTGGAAATGCAGTTATAAATGCAGGTAAGCTTGCAAGAGAAGAGCTTTTCAAGCAGGCGGCAAGACTTCTTGAGACTGATGTAGACTCGCTTGAGTTTGACGGAGACAAGTTCACAGACAAGAAGAGCGGAGAGGTACTTGACCTTGAGCACATGGGAACTAAGCTTACTTACGGTAAGTTCCAGCACCAGATAGAGGTTACAGGATCTTATGTTCCTTACAAGGCTGCGAGTCCTTATATGGCATGTTTCGTAGAGGTTGAGGTAGACACTGAGACTGGAATAGTTGAAGTTCCTAACATGGTAGGAGTGGTAGACTGTGGAACTCCTATAAACCCTAAGCTTGCAAAAGTGCAGACAGAGGGTGGACTTATACAGGGTCTAGGTCTAGCGCTTATAGAGAAGATAAGCTACGACAGTAGAGGAAGAATGACTACAGACAGTCTGATGGAGTACAAGATACCAAGTAGAGACGACATAAAGACTAACCTAGTTGTAGAGTTCACAGACACTTATGAGCCTACAGGACCATACGGAGCGAAGTCTATAGGAGAGATAGTTCTTAACCCAACTCCTCCAGCTATACAAGACGCTATATACAACGCTACAGGAATATGGCTGACAGATCTTCCAATGACTCCTGAGAAGGTGCTAAAGGCGCTTAAAGAGAAGAAGAACAAGTAAGTAGAACACGATAAAGAGAGTTTAATTGCGATAAAGCCTTACAACGTAGAAAAACAGTGGTTAAAGCAGATAGAAAACTCTTTACAAATATAATCTTTGGAAATATAATTAGCTATGGTATACAGGTATACAAGTTATGAAGATTAAAGGAGAGTCAGTGTCCACATGTCTAGTAAAAGATATGAAATAAGAAGAGGATGTTTACTTTATAGAGAAGAAATCTGCTTTAAGACGTTCGTTCACGAATTAAAGTGGAAGGCGTATATGAAGTACAAGGGTTGCAAGGTGAAAGAGCTTTTAGGAAAATAGAAGAAGAGAGGTAGATCCATTGGATCTATCTCTGTTTTTTATTTTTTATGAGACAAAAGGATTAAACAGGATAGGCTTGGGTATAAAGTTAATTAGATAAAGAAAGAGGAGGAATGAAAAATGGTATCACAAAAACTACTAGAAGCATTAAACGAACAACTTAACTTTGAATATCTTTCAGCACATTACTACTTAGGGATGGCCGCTTACTTCTCTAACGAAGGACTGGACGGGTTCGCCAACTTCTTCATGGTTCAGGCAGAAGAGGAGAGGTTCCATGCTCGCAAGTTCTATGACTATATAAATGAAATGGATGGAAGAGTTACTATAGCTTCGATAGACGGAGTTCAAAACGAGTTTGAATCAGCTGTGGATGTGTTCAAGGTAGCGCTTCACCACGAGCAGATAGTGACTAAGAGAATATACAACCTTATGGACATAGCCATGGAAGAGAGAGAGCACGCTACAGTGAGCTTCCTGAAGTGGTTCATAGACGAGCAGGTCGAAGAGGAATCAGGAATGAAAGATAAGATAACAAAGCTGGAGAGAATTTCAGACAACTCACATGCGCTGTACATGATGGATGCAGAGCTGGGAGCTAGAACTTTCACGCCTCCTGCAGCTGAATAGACTTAATAAAAAAAGACTCATAAAATATGAGTCTTTTTTGTTTTCAAAAAACACTTTTGGGTATATAATAAATATAAGATATTCATATATTTGAATTATACAATGAGGTGATGAAGATGAAATTCAATATTTCAGATAGGGCAAAAGAGTTTATAAGGGAAGAGCTCAGTGGAAAGAACGTAAGGTTTTACGCTAGGCGAAAGATGTGAGCCGGCAACATATATGAATGGGCTCTGGACGATCCCAAACCGGAAGACGATGTGTACGAAATAGAAGGTGCAAATGTAATACTTGGTAGTGATATATGTAGAAGCGTGAAAGTCATAAATATCGGATTTGAGGAATACGAATGGGGAGACGATTTGGTCATAACCAGTTAAACAAAAGAGGCTCTGTAGTTTAAGAGCCTCTTTTTATGATTTTGAACTCGCTGTTTTTCAGTTCGAATGCATCGCTTATCCCGCTAGTGAGATAGACTTCCTTTGACTTTGTTATGAATATGGCCTCGACTCCATCTAGGCCCTCTACAAGGTCTATGCCGTCTTCTAGACCAAGCAGAAACACAGATGTCGAGAGCCCATCTGCGTCTATCGACTTGTCACAGATTATAGAAACTCCCATAATCTCGTTGTCAGAAGGGTAGCCAGTGTCTGGGTCTAGTATATGGTGGTATTTGACACCATCTGACTCAAGGAACCTCTCGTAGACACCAGAAGTCACAACTGAAGACTCGGAGGATTCGACTATGCCTATATAGTCGTTTCTGCTTTCAGAGAAGGGATTTTTTATGCCTACTTTCCAGAGCTCATCTTCCTCATTTGTGCCTATAAGAAACAGGTTCCCACCTATATCCACTATAGCTTTTTTTACGCCCTTGGATTTAAGGTACTCAGACACAGCGTCAGCTGCATAGCCTTTGGCTATTCCACCCAGGTCTAGCGTGGTCCCAGGCTTTAAAAGTGTCACTGTATTTTCAGTCCTGTCTACTTTGACGCTCTTGTAGTCTATACTTGGAAGCACAGCTGCTATTTCTTCTTCGGACGGAACCTTGGCGTTTTCCCCGCCTATATCCCAAAGCTTTACTAGGCTTCCGGAGGTTATGTCGAACTTGCCGCCGGAAACCTCGGAGTAGTAGAGGCCTCGCTCTATAACGTCTATAGTTTCATCAGACACAGGCACCGGGACGCCAGGATTTTTGTTTATGCTATTGACTTCGCTGTCATCTATGTTCAAGCTCATCTTCGACTCTATATCCTCTATTATGTCGAAAGACTCTGAAAACAGATTGTCTTCCAGAGGGTCGTATATAGTTAGATTCACTATAGTCCCCATGAGGTAGCTTGTCTTATTTACTGAACTGCTTTTGCTGCTTACACTTTGGGCTCGGTATATCGAAAACGCTATAAGTGCCAGTATTATCACTGTGGTTATTCTCTTTCTGTTCATAGATATACTCCTTTCTATACGATAATAGTATACACTAGATTTGCATATTAGACGATATATTTATGGCTGGATAGGTCGAAAATAACTTTTATATGCTCTCTTAAACTCTATTCTACGTTGATTTATAGGTAGAAATCTGATAAACTAAAACTTAGTTAAGATACAAAAGCTGTGACGGAAAACACTAGGCTTAACCTCATTTTGTAGAGAGCTGTTGGACGGTGCGAAACAGTATTGAGGAAAGCTGAACTCATTCCCGAGCTATCAGGATGAATACAATAGTTCTGATCGTTTAAGGCGCGTTACAGTCTTTCAAGAGGACGGCAAGAGCTGTCAAATAGGGTGGTACCGCGAATCTCTTCGTCTCTATGAGAATGAAGGGGTTTTATTTTTGTAGAAAACACTGAGGAGTGAATGAATTGAGAGAATATAATCCAAAAAACATTGAAAAAAAATGGCAAGATATCTGGGATGAAAAGGGAACTTTTCACGCCTCGGAAGAAAAGTCTAAGCCTAAGTTCTATGCACTTGTTGAGTTCCCATATCCATCGGGGCAAGGCCTTCATGTAGGGCATCCTAGACCTTACACTGCACTTGACATAGTCTCTAGAAAGAGAAGGATGGAAGGCTACAACGTGCTGTATCCAATGGGATGGGACGCATTCGGGCTTCCGACTGAAAACTACGCTATAAAGAACAAGATACATCCAAAGCTTGTGACAGAGCAGAACGTGGCGAGATTCAAGAGCCAGCTTAAGTCGCTTGGTCTTTCTTTCGACTGGTCAAGGGAGATAAACACCACAGATCCTGAGTACTACAAGTGGACACAGTGGATATTCCTAAAGCTCTACGAGAAGGGCTTGGCTTACAAGAAAGAGGCGTCTATAAACTGGTGTCCTGACTGTAAGGTGGGACTTTCAAACGAGGAAGTTGTAAACGGCGCTTGCGAGAGATGTGGCACAGAGGTCTCTAGAAAGATAAAGAACCAGTGGATGCTCAAGATAACTGAGTATGCGGAGAGGCTTATAAAAGACCTTGACTTGGTTGACTATATACAGAGGGTAAAGATACAGCAGAAAAACTGGATAGGAAAGTCTGAAGGTATGGAAGTAGACTTCAAGCTAAACGGATTTGAAGAGGCATTGAGAGTCTATACAACTAGACCAGATACGCTATACGGTGTGACTTATATGGTCATATCTCCTGAGCACCCTGTTATAGACAAGCTGAAAGAAAAGATAGAAAACATGGACGCTATCGAGGAGTACAGGGAGTTCGCATCGAAGAAGTCCGACTTCGAGAGAACAGAGATGGCTAAAGACAAGACAGGTGTGGCGCTAGAGGGAATAAAAGCTATAAACCCTGTGAGCGGCAAAGAGATACCGGTCTGGGTTTCAGACTACGTGCTTATGAGCTATGGAACAGGGGCAATAATGGCTGTGCCTGGCCACGACACTAGAGACTGGGAGTTTGCAAAGAAATTCGAGCTGCCTATAGTGGAGGTTGTAGCAGGCGGAGACGTGCAAAGCGAAGCTTTTACAGATATAGAGAACGGAACTATGATAAACTCAGGCATAATAGACGGACTCTCAGTAGAGGATGCAAAGGTGAAGATAGCGGAGCATCTTGAAGCTCAGGGAATAGGAGAGAGGACTACAAACTACAAGCTGAGAGACTGGGTATTCTCAAGACAGAGGTACTGGGGAGAGCCTATACCTATGGTGTACTGTGAATCTTGTGGATGGGTTCCAGTGCCGGAGGAGGAGCTTCCGCTTACGCTTCCAGAGGTTGAGAGCTATGAGCCTACAGACAACGGGGAGTCACCGCTTGCCAATATAACGGACTGGGTGAATACGGAATGTCCTAAGTGCAAGGGAGCGGCGAAAAGAGAGACAGACACTATGCCACAATGGGCAGGATCATCTTGGTATTTCCTGAGATATATAGACCCTGCAAACGACAAGGAGCTTGCGAGCAAGGAGAATCTGGACTACTGGATACCTGTAGACTGGTACAACGGCGGAATGGAGCACACTACGCTTCACCTTCTATACTCTAGGTTCTGGCATAAATTCCTGTACGACTGCGGTATAGTTCCTACGGCAGAGCCTTACCAGAAGAGAACGTCTCACGGCATGATACTTGGAGAGAACAACGAGAAGATGTCTAAGTCTAGAGGGAATGTTGTGAATCCAGACGAGGTTGTGGAGGAGTTCGGAGCCGACACGCTTAGAGTGTACGAGATGTTTATAGGGGACTTTGAAAAGAGTGTCTCTTGGTCTGAAAATGGAGTGCGTGGATGCAGAAGATTCCTAGATAGGGTGTGGAGACTTCAGGAAATCCTGGTGGACGGAGAGGAGTACTCTTCTGAGCTTGAATCTTCAATGCACAAGACCATAAAAAAGGTGAGTGAAGACTTTGAGAACATGAAGTTCAACACTGGGATAGCAGCTCTTATGGGACTTATAAACGAGATAAACAGCGTTGGAAAGATAAACAAGGCTGAATACAGAACTTTCCTTTCACTTCTCAATCCGGCGGCGCCTCATATAACAGAGGAGCTTTGGGAGCTAGCTGGCTTTGAAAACATGCTGAACGAGTCGCCTTGGCCTCTGTGGGACGAGGAAAAGACGGTGGATGACGTGATAGAGATAGCTGTACAGGTAAACGGAAAGGTGAAGGGGATCATAAGCATTTCAAAAGATGCCTCGGCAGAAGAGGCACATGAGAAGGCTTTTGATGACGAAAAGATATCTGGAGCCATAGGTGACAAGAGTGTAGTTAAAGAGATATATGTACCTGGAAAGATATACAATATAGTTGTGAAGTAGGATATATAGGCTGCCGAGATTTCGGCAGTCTGTTTTTATAGCTGGAGGTGGATATTGTGGCAAAGACTCAGATAAAGAGGGGAAAGCAGAAGTGGAGAAACAAGCCGGGAGAACTGGTCTACACTGGGGACATATCGAGCGAAGAGGTCCAAGTGGACGTACTGCTGTACAGCCCAGAGACAGACGAGATATCATTTAAAAAAAAGATAGAGGAGTTCAAGGACTACAGCGGCTACAGGTTTATAGACGTGAAAGGACTCAACAACAAAGATGAGATGCAGAGGATAGGAGCTATACTAGGCCTAGACGATCTGCTTTTAGAGGACATAATGCATATGGGCGAAAGGCCAAGGCTGGAGCTCCAGAAGGACTACCTTTTCCTCATAATGAAAAACCTCTACTTAGACAAGGAGAATATAAGGATAGTGCAGGAGCAGCTCTCCTTTGTCGTAAAAGACAGAACTATAGTTATATTTAGAGACTCTGACTCCGAAGTTATAAACTATGCAAAGGAAAAGCTGAAAAACTCAAAGCACAGCTTGAGGCGCTTCGGCACTGACTATGCGCTCTACTACATAATGGACTTGTTAGTTGACAACTACTTTCTGATAGTCAGCGACGTAGAGGAGCAGATAGAGCAGATAGAGGAGGCCATAATAAGCGGAGAAGAGAGCATGAACTTGGAAGAGGTGTACAGGATAAGAAAAGAGCTGCTGCTTTTAAGGGCGTCTATATGGCCGCTAGAAGACGTAATCCACGGAATGATAAGAGAGGAAGGGCTTATAGAGAACAGCACAAAGGAGTACTTGAGAGATTTAAAGGGGAATATTTCCCAAATAATGGACTACACTTCTATATACAGGGAGTCTATACTGGGGCTGTTTGACATATACCTCTCGAATACCAGCAACAAGATGAACAGCATAATGCAGACGCTCACCGTCATATCCATAATGTTCATACCCTCCACATTCCTAGCTGGAGTATATGGGATGAACTTCAAAGAGTTCCCCGAGCTTGGAATAAAGCATGCATATCCAGTGTTTTGGATAATAAATATAGCGCTTATGATCTTCATGTACAGGTACTTTAAAAACAAGAGATGGCTTTAGTCTTCATTGACTATAAAACGTCGTAAAAAAAATAGCTCTCCAGAAGGTACTCTGAATTGTATTTTTTTGAAAGCTTAAAAAGGAATTTCTTAAACTTAGAAGGATCAAGACTGCCCGCTTCAAGCGATTCGATATTGCTCTTGAAAGTGTCCCGCTCTTTTTCGCTACAGATATCTTTGAAATAGCCCCAGACATGAGAGAATGCGTTCACCATGCTTCCGAGCACAGGCTCTTCGCGCAGTGCGGAGTCTATTTCCCTGTACATGGTCAGAGCAGAAACACTGCACTCCCTGAACATGGCGCGAATAGATAAATAGCGATTATGCGAGTGATAGAGCACAAGGTATTTGTAACGCGCCCACTCGGACTGAAGCATATGAATATCTAGACTAGATACACAGTTTGAACACTTAATAGCAGAGATGTTC
Organism: Andreesenia angusta; assembly: GCF_001855385.1. NCBI lineage: Bacteria > Bacillati > Bacillota > Tissierellia > Tissierellales > Gottschalkiaceae > Andreesenia > Andreesenia angusta. The sequence goes on from NZ_MKIE01000003.1 coordinate 104,771, forward strand.
TTGTCCTTGACTTCAAGCATTATATCTGGCACAGGCTCTCTTAAAGAGCTATAGAAGTCCAGAAACTCCGAGACTTCTATTGACTGAGAGTGGGAACCTGACTTTCCACCAACTTTCTGTTGAGAATAGTGCATCTTCTGCGGGCCGTCTTCGCTCTTCCAGGTAAGACCGGCTTCATATATCCACTCATCCTCTGATCTATCTTCTTCAGGAGGATTGAGTCTGTGATGGAGATTGTCGAAGACCACCGGTATTCCAAGCTCCTTGCCGATAGAGAGCACATCCGATATACTGTAAGATCTCTCGTCGTTTTCTATTATGAGCCTGGACTTAACATTTGAACTCAGGGAAGCGTAGGACGACTTAAAGCGCTCTATGGCCGAAGCCTTGTCGCCGTAGACGCCGCCTATGTGGAGCACCATCTTATGGGTGCTGTTTAGTCCCAAAGAGTCAAGGAATTCACAGTGGTAGTTTAAATCCAGAACAGACTTGGATACAACTTCCGGGCTGTTTGAGTTTATGACTGTATACTGGCCGGGGTGCATAGAGACTCTTATTCCACTTGAGATTATGAGTTCTCCCAAGCTTTTGAGCTCTGCACTGAATATATCTCTCCAGTTGAAATCCACTTCGGGGTGAGAAGCTAGCGGAATTATATCTGAGCTTATCCTAAAGAGCTTTATACTATTTGAAGCGTTGTATATAAGCATTTTCGAAAGTACTTCAAGGTTATGATTTGTTATTTCGATAAGATTTTTCTCATCTGAATTTGAAAGCCTGCAAGACTTGAGTTTGAATCCCGAGACACCGTATACAAGGCAGGCATATCCGATGCTCAATTAAGCTCTCCCACTCTTGTTGCCAGACTGGATCTGCTTTCTTTTTTCGCGGATCAAATGCCCTATTAATATGAGGACTGAAATTACAATCAAGTAGATAACCATTCTTCCTGGACTTGGGAGAGCTTCGTCTAGCAGGAATTTCATGATAAATACCACTGCTGTAACAGACAGCAGGAGAGTCTTGATGTAGTTTAGTAAAAACGGTTTATTTATCTTCATAATTTTTGCAGTAAAACTGCATTACACCTCGCTTTTTTATATATGTGGACTAAATTTAATAGGAAAAAAGCACAAAAGTCAAATTAGGAAAACGTTAATATACTTAGAATATAGAACTTTGACGGAAATTAGAAGAGAAAAATAAAACATAGGCTTTAAAACAGATGAATATTAAATTTTCAAAGTAGAGACTTTGATAGTATAATCGACTTAACAACTAAACAGTTCCTGAGATGTTTGGAAGCTTTTATAATTCAACCGACATATGTAATATGGGAATCTGAAGTCTACACTCAGATGACACGCCCTCCGGGGAAGTCAAAAGTGTGTGGCAAGATACCCACCTGCGAGAACTGCGGGTGTGAATTAGAGGAGTGACCGGCATGTCGGGAAATAAAAATACCTTAGTCAAAGACTAAGGTATTTTTATTTGCTTATTTTCAAACTACAGGGGTATAAAATCTCCAATAAGATAAAAGGAGTGATTGTCATGCCAAGAGTTTTTCCACACAACAAAAATGCACTTAAGAGTAAAATAAACGCCAGAAAAAGAGAGGCTGAACTTACAGAAGAGGAAAAGAAGAATATGGCCAGCTGTCGTGGAGACAAGCAAGCGCATCCTTGCAAGAACCCAGTGTACCTATGCACAGAGTGCGGAAACTACGGTTGTAATCAAAGCGATTTAGACATCTGCACAGAGCAGGGATTTAAAAATGACAAGTGCCTGAACTGTAGAGTAGTTGGGAAGATAGTGCTTGTAATGCAGGACGAATACGATGAAATAGTGGAAGAGTGGGAAAAAGAAGTGCCCGAAGTGAAGTAGGAAGTGAAAAAAACTGCAGCGTCTTAAATGCGCTGCAGTTTTTTAAAGTCAAAGTTTCCGTCTTTAAAGACAGATATATACTTGTAGTCTAGACTCTTGAGAGCGCTCAGAACCGAATTGTACTCTGAAGCTATATCATCTGGATGGTGCGAATCAGAGCCGAATACAAGTATCTCTCCGCCAAGCGACTTGTAAAGCTTTAAGATGTCTAGGTTAGGAAGAAAAGAGCCCATACCGTATCTGAACCCAGAGGTATTTACCTCTATCCCCTTCCCGCGGGCTATGAGCAGCTTGAATATCTCTGCTAGCAAGTCCGAATACTTTAAAAAAGAGACTTCGTCGCTTAAAAACTTAGAGTACCTGTCTATGAGGTTTATATGGCCGATTACATCGTAGTTGTTGAAATGTTCCACGCAGTAAAGCAGCTCCTCGTAGTAGTCTATATAGGCCTGGAAAGGTGACTTGTCCTGGAAGAAAGCACCTTCATGCAGGTCTTTTCGCTTTGAAGTGTGGATAGACATTATGGTAAAGTCGAATTTTTCGAAAGGGAACATGTCCTCAACCGTAGGTACAAGGTGTGGCTGCATGCCCATCTCCACTCCGGAAAGCAGATCTATCCTGTCGCCGTAAAGTGATCTCAGGCGATTGACTTCGTTTAAGTAGTCGTCGGTGTTGAATATAAAGAGGTCGCTGTACTTGGGGTCTCCATAGTCGTAGTCAACGTGGTCTGTAAAAGAGATGGCTTCTATATTCTTGGCGATGGCTGCCAGAACCATCTCTTCCATTGTGTATGCACAGTCTCCTGAAAAAGAGCTATGCACGTGGTAGTCTTGCATTCAAATCACTCCTAACTTATGTTGGTTATATTTTACTAGAAAAGCAAAGCCGAGTAAAGTCAATAATAGATGTGAATGACGAGTGAAATAATTATATATTAAAACTATATTAAATAAACTATTTGGTGTGGAATAATATTTTGAAATGTAATATAATGATTGTAGATTGACTGATAATTAACAAACACTACATAAACATATAAAGGAGGAAATATACATGCAATATGATGTAATAGTTATAGGTGGAGGACCAGCAGGATATGTAGGAGCTATAAAGGCAGCACAGATGGGGGCTAAGGTAGCTATAGTTGAAAAAGACAACTATGGTGGCACATGCCTTAACAGAGGATGTATCCCTACGAAGACTTATGTTAAAAACGCAGAGATAATAGAGCATATAAAACATGCTAAAGATAGAGGTATAGTACTTGGAAGCGACGACTTCACGCTTGACATGAAGAAGATTGTAAGCTACAAAAACAGGGTGGTTAGAAAGCTTACAGCTGGAATAGCAGGGCTTCTAAAGAGCCACGGCGTGGATATGTACAGCGGAGTAGGCCGTATAACGGCAGACAAGAAGGTAAAGATAGACGATGGAGAGACTATAGAAGGAAAGAAGATAGTACTTGCCGGTGGATCTAAGGTGAGCAGAATAAACATACCTGGAATAGACGGGCCAAAAGTGCTTACAAGCGACGAAATACTGGACCTTCAAGAGCTTCCAAAGAGACTTGCAATAGTCGGAGGAGGAGTTATAGGAACAGAGGTGGCTACTATATTCAACGCCTACGGATCAGAAGTCACAATAGTGCAGTCTTCAGGCTATATAGTGCCTGCTATGGACAGAAGGGTTAGCGTGGAGCTAGCTAAGATAATGCAGAAAAAAGGTGTCAACATACTCACAGAGAGCAGACTAGAGAAGATAGAGGACAAGGGCGACTCTGTGCTTCTACACATAAAAGACAAAGAGCCTGTTGAAGCAGACCTTGTGCTTATAGCTATAGGAAGAGTGCCAGACCTTGACGGAGTTGGAGATATAGAGTTCGAGATGGACAGAGGCGCTATAGTTGTAAACGACAAGATGGAGACAAGCGTAGAGGGAATATACGCTCCTGGAGATATAAACTGTAGATGCATGCTTGCGCACTCGGCGTCTAAGATGGCTGAGATCGCAGTGGAAAATGCGCTTGGTGGAAATGTAGAGTACGACCCTACAAACAACCCTTCAGCTATCTACACTCTTCCAGAGGCATCATCTGTTGGGCTTACTGAAGAGCAGGCCAACGACAAGTACGAGAACGTGGCAGTAGGGGCGTTCCCATTTGGAGCAAACGGAAGAGCGCTTGCTTCAGGAGAGACTCATGGATTTATAAAAGTAGTGATAAACAAAGACGACAAGAAGATACTAGGAGTCCATATACTAGGGGTGAACGCGGCTGAGATGATAAACGAGGCAGCTGCTCTAATGGAGAATGGAGTTACAGCAGATCACGTTGCAGAGACAGTTCATGCACACCCTACTTTCTCAGAGGCGTTTATGGAGGCATGTGCAGACAGTATTGATATGTGCATACACCTTCAGAAAAAGAACTAAAAATCAATAGCTTTAAAATCATAGCTATCCCATGCATAATTTACTGGGATAGCTATTTTAATGTAGAATATATTACTAAAAACTCTGTATTTGTTATATAATCATAAGATAAAGGAGTAAAAATTCTATACTATAAAGGTGAATATATATGAAAAAGGTTAGAATAATAAACAATCCTTCATCCGGAAGAAACATAGTCCAAAAGCGACTGGACTCGATAGCTAACATACTCTTAGACAAGGGCTACATAGTGGGGAAGTACTGCACGGAAAAAAAGTATGACGCTATGCATGAAACCATTAGAACCTGCGAAGGTGACTGGGACATGATAATAGCGTGCGGAGGAGACGGGACTGTAAATGAAGTCGCAAGCGGAATAGCCAAGTCAGACAGGAAATTGCCTGTGGCCATACTTCCGGCCGGGACTGTAAACGACTTTGCAAACTATTTAAACATTCCAAACGCTCCTGAGTCTTTCTGCGAGATGATTGAAAAGGAAAATATAATAAGCGTAGACCTCGGAAAGATGAACGACAAGTACTTTGTCAATGTGGCAGCCGGAGGGGTGCTTACAAGCGTTGCCCACACAGTTCCACCGGAGTCGAAAAGCATTTTTGGAAGAGCGGCATACTATGTCGAGGGAATGAAGGAGATGCCGAGGCAAGTGAAGAACGTCTCGAAAGTGAGAATAGAGAGCGAGGAGTATACGTCCGAAGAAGAGGTGTCTCTTTTTCTGATTACTAACAGCTCTAGCATCGGTGGATTCAAGAAGCTTGCTCCGTATGCCGACATAGAGGACGGGTTTCTAGACTGCGTCATAATAGGAAAGACAGAGGTGCAGGACCTTATAACGCTGTTTATAGAGCTTATAAAAGGGGAACATATAGATAATCCAAAGGTAAGGTACTTCAAGACAAAATGTCTCTCGATATCATCTCTAGAAGATGAAGAGATAGTGATAGATATAGACGGAGAGTTTGGAGGGAAACTTCCCATAAAGATAGAAGTAGAGCCAAGAGTTTTCAAGGTTTTCATACCTTAATAGTTTAAAAGGAGTGAAATTGATGGTTGCAACTATAAAAGACGTAGCAAAGAAAGCAGGAGTGTCCATTTCCACAGTATCTAGGGTTGTAAATGACTCCAAACCTGTGAGTCCGGAAGTAAAGAAAAAGGTGATGGAGACTATAGAGGAGCTAGGATACAAGCCGAATGAGATAGCCAGAACGCTAGTCACCAAGAAGTCTTACTTGATAGGGGTTATAGTTACAGACCTAGGAGACTCCTATATAGCTGAAATAGTCAGAGGGATAGAGGAAATAGGCAAGATGTACGACTACGACATACTTCTGTGCAGCACTTTTGGAGACAAAGACGCCGAGATAAGGTATATGCAGCTGCTGAACACGAAGCAGGTCGAGGGTATAATACTGATATCGAACAACATAAATGAAGAGATAGAGACTTACACCAAGAGCTTCAAGAGGCCGTTTGTATACTTGAACAGGTACTACTATGACGACAGGTATGCAACTGTAATGGTGGACAACTGCGAAGCGGCCTACGAGATGACAAGCTACCTTATAAACCTTGGACACAGGGACATAGCATATGTTTCAAACAACAAAGAGGACAGCTCTCTTGAAAAGCCGAAGCTAGAGGGGTACAGCAAGGCGATGCGAGAAAATGAGCTTAAGGAATCAGTATACTATACAGAGGGCATAAGCATGGAAAATGGATATGAAGCAGCCAGAAACATAGTCGAGAGCAAGTCAGCGACAGCTATATTCTGCGGGTACGATGAAGCTGCAATAGGTGTACTGGGCTACCTCTACGACAACGGGATAAAAGTTCCAGAGGAAATATCGGTAACTGGGTTTGGAGACATACTTATAGCTTCGATCTACAGACCTACCCTTACGACCATAAAGGTTCCGTACTACGATATAGGGGCCGTGTCTATAAGGAGAATAATAAAGGAGCTAAAGGGAGAGAAGTCTGAGGAAAACAAGATGATACTGCCGTTCCAGATACAGAAGAGGCAAAGTTCCTCAAAGCCAAAATAGGAGGTGTTTATTTGATTTCAAAAGCCAAGATAGACAGGATAAACGAACTGTCTAGAAAATCAAAGTCAGGACAGCTGACAGAAGACGAAAAAAATGAGCAGAAAAGGCTGAGAGCAGAGTATATTCTAGCTTTTAGAAAAAACTTAAAGAGCCAGCTTGAAAACATAGAGATAGTAGATTAATAGAACGCATTAGGAGGGAAGAATATGGCTGAAAAACAATATGTGGTTTTTAGACTAGACAACGAGGAATACGGAATAGGAATAATGAATGTGAGAGAGATAATCCCCTACAAAGAGAGCATAAAAGTTCCGAACACTCCTGACTTTATAGAGGGGATAATAAACTACAGGGGAAATGTAACGCCTATCATATGCCTCAAGAAGCGCTTCAACATAAGTAAAAGGGTTGAAGATGGAAACACCAGGATAATAGTCATAAATATAGGTGATAGACAGGTAGGGTTTATAGTGGATGAGGCTTCACAGACTATAAAGCTAGACGAAAGCGAGATAGATCCTGCACCAAGCATAGTTTCAAGCGTAGAGCGTGAATATATAGATGGAGTGGGGAAAAAAGAAGACAGACTTATCATATTGATAGACCTGGGGAAGATACTGACAGAGGGGGAGCGAGAAGAATTAAAGGGAATAGATGCTTAAGCCAGCAGGATTTTAACTTAAAAGGCAGGTGTTGTATTTGAGCAACAAGGATTTGAACAAGGCCATAGAGAATTTATTTAACACCACGCTTGAAGTTATGGAGTCTGGAAAAGAAGAGATAAAAAGCATGGTAATCGACCTTAAAGATGACTATGCGAGAAAAGTGATGGAGCTTTCCGATATACAGCAGAAGCTGCTCTTGACTATAGAAGAGGTAGATACACTTGCCATAGAGGAGAAACGTAGCAGGAAAAGGTTGGCCGAGGTGAGCAACGACTTTAAGCGATTCAACGAAGCTGACATAAAAGATGCATACGAGTACACGCACAGCTTGAGGTCTAGGCTCGAGATAAAGAGGCAGGAAGAGAGGCTCTATATAAAGAGAAGACAGGAGTTGGAGCTTGGGCTTAAGAAGATGCTCCACAATATAGATAAGGGCGAAAAGACCATAGACAAGCTTGCCAAAATAGCGGAATATATAGAGGGGAATAAAAAAGACTTCAATGAAACTATAGAAGACATAAACAAGATGCAGATGTTTGGAATAAAGGTCATAGAGGCTCAGGAAGAAGAGCGGAAGAGGATATCTAGGGATATTCATGACGGACCGGCCCAAGACTTGGCCAATGTGATGCTTAGAGCCGAGTACTGCGAAAAGGTAATAGACAAGGATATGGAGGATGCAAAGAGCGAGATAAGAGAGCTTAAAAAGGACGTAAAGGTCACTTTGAACAATATAAGAAAGATAATATACGACCTTAGACCTATGTCGCTAGACGACCTGGGACTGATACCCACTATAGAGAAGTACATAGAGGGTTTCAAGGCGGACAGCGACCTAAATATACAGCTTCAGTACTCAGAAGGTATAGAAGGGCTGAACAGCGGCATAGAGACGGCGATCTACAGGGTAGTACAGGAAGCGCTCAACAATATAAAAAAGCATGCAAATGCAAAGAACGTGTCTATAGATTTCAGTTTGATGGAGAATGCAAAGAAGAACATCTTTATAAAGATAGAGGACGATGGAGTCGGATTCTCTGAGACCCACTACAAGGAGAAGGCCGAGAGCAAGAGCTGCGGGTTTGGAATTATCGGGATGAAAGAGCGGATAGAGGTCTTAGAAGGAAAGTTTTCACTTGATTCAAGGGAAAACATGGGTACGGTGATTAAGATTTCAATACCAGTTATAGAGGAAGGAAGATTGAATTGAATAAAAAGATAGAGGTACTTATAGTAGACGACCATTCACTTATGAGGGAAGGACTTAAAAAGCTGATTGAACTAGAAGACGACATAGTGGTGGTAGATCAGGCCGCAGACGGAAAAGAAGCGCTGGAGAAGCTAAGTATGAAAGAGCCTGATATAATACTCATGGACATAAACATGCCCAATATGAACGGCATAGAGACGCTGAGGGCTTTAAGAGACAAGGGGATCAAGTCGAAAGTCATGATGCTGACTATCCACGACGACAGGGAATATGTGTACGAAACCATGAAGATAGGGGCGAATGGATATCTGCTGAAAGACTCTGACTCGGATACACTTGTGGATGGAATAAGAAGGGTGTACGCCGGAGAAAAGTTTATACAGCCTTCTCTGCTTAAGTCTATTGAGTGCAGGACGGAGTCGAACGACAAAAGTGAAGATATGATAACTTCTCTTACAAAGAGGGAGTACGAAGTACTGATATTGATAGCTGAAGGACTGAACAACAGGGCTATAGCAGAAAGGCTTTTCATAAGTGAAAAGACTGTTAAAAACCATATATCTAATATATTCAAAAAGATAGAGGTAAATGACAGAGTTCAGGCCACTATATTCGCATTTAGAAATAACTTGAAGAAACTCTAAGAGAGGGGTGGAGCGACTTGGAAGAAAAGCTTTTGCATAGTTGGGGCTATGTATGGGATACAATAAGTGAAGAAGAGAAAACAGAAGTGTTTGAGCTGGGAGAAAGATACAAGGAGTTTTTAGACAGCGGAAAGACTGAGAGAGAGTGTACAGAAGAGATAATAGAGAGAGCAAGGGCAGCGGGATTCATCTCCATGGACGAAGCGCTTTCTGGAGACGGAAAGCTAATGCCTGGGGATAAAGTCTATGCAAACAACAGAGACAAGTCTGTTGTGTTGTTTGTAATAGGCAGCGAGGCTATGGAAAACGGAGTCAACATAGTGGCTTCACACTTGGACTCGCCAAGGATAGACTTGAAGCCATTTCCGCTCTACGAGGAAGAAGGGCTTGGCTTTTTCAAGACACACTACTACGGCGGAATAAAGAAGTACCAGTGGGCGACTATACCGCTTGAGCTGCACGGTGTAGTTTTCACAAAGACAGGTGAGAAAGTGAATGTCCAAATAGGGAAGTCGGAAGACGATCCAGTGTTCTTCATAACAGACTTGCTCCCTCATCTTGCAAAAGACCAGATGGACAAGAAGCTTTCTGAGGCGATAACTGGGGAAGGTCTGAATGTGCTGGTGGGAAGCAATGGACTTTCAGGCGTAGAAGAAAACAGAGTCAAGAGTCAGATACTTTCAATCCTGAACGAAAAGTACGGAATATCTGAATTGGACTTTACAACTTCCGAGCTCCAGATAGTCCCTGCTGGCAGGTCTAGAGATGTAGGGCTGGACAGGAGCATGATAGCGGGTTATGGACAGGACGACAGAGTCTGCGTCTACTCTTCGCTTGAGGCCATACTGGAGGTTGAAAGCCCTGAAAGAACGGCTGTATCGATCTACATGGACAAAGAGGAGATTGGAAGCGTGGGGAATACTGGTATGGAGTCTGTATTCTTTGAGCTGGCTCTGGCTGAAATAATGAACAAGCTGGACGAAAGCTACAGCGAGATAAAGCTAAAGCGAGCACTTTCAAGGTCTAGGGCTCTTTCGGCGGACACGGTGGCCGCTTTCGACCCTAACTTCCCAGATGTGCTGGACAAGAAAAATGCTCCTTTTATGGGAAAGGGAATGGCGCTAGTGAAGTATACGGGAGTAAGGGGAAAATCTGAAACCAATGACGCCAACGCTGAATACCTTTCGGATATAAGGCAAGCTCTGGATAGACACAATGTGATTTGGCAGATAGGAGAGCTTGGAAAGGTGGACCAAGGCGGCGGAGGAACGGTGGCATATATGCTTGCCAAATACGGCATGGAAGTTGTAGACTGCGGAGTCTCGCTTTTAAGTGTTCATGCTCCGTTTGAGATATCTCACAAAGCTGATATATACATGGCCAAGAGAGGATACAAGGCTTTTCTGGAAAACTAAAAGAGAGGGGAGACCCTCTCTTTTGCTTTTCACTCTTATTCTATTCGGTTTTCTGGCAGATACCGCTTTTTTCCAGTATAAAGTCCCTGAAACGCTTGCTCAGAGGTGAGAGCTCACGCCTGTTGTGGTACACAAAGTAGAAATCTCTCTTGAACTCCAAGTTCTCAAGGTAGTATCGCTTCAGCAGACCTAGCTCCACTTCTCGCTTTACAGCTTTTTCAGACATGAAGCTGACTCCTATTCCGGCCTCTACAAATTTCTTTATGGCTTCAGCGTCCTCCACGTAGGAAATGAGGTTTAGAGAGTCACGGTCAAGTTCTTTGTTTAGAAAAGTAGACTCGACAATTCGTCTAGTTCCAGATCCCTTTTCACGAAGAAGGAGTTTTTGGGACAGCAAAAAGTCCTTGTCTATAAAGCTGTCGTTTTCCCAAGGGAAATCGCTGTTGTTAGGAGCGATTATGCACAATCTATCTTCGAGTATCTCTATATAGTCTAGATACTGGTTTGAAAACTTTGCACCTATTAGGCCGAAATCTGTGTCTCCGCATAGAATATTTTCTACGACTTTTTTGGAGTCTCTCTCTGTGACAGAGAAGCTTATATCTGGATATTCAGATATGAATTTCTTCAAGAGTTCAGGGAGCATATAGTGCCTTGGTATGGAACTTGCGCTGATGCTCAAATGACCCTGGATTTTGCCGTTATAGGCGCTTAAGTCAAACTGTGCCATATTCTTCATATGAATCATCTCAAGGGCATAGTCGTATAGTAAATTACCTGCACCTGTGGTAGTGACTTGCTTTCCGAACCTATTTAGTAAAATTGTTCCTAGCTCTTCCTCTAGGGACTGAATGTGGCTTGTAACGGTGGGCTGTGTAAGGTATAGCTTTTGAGCTGCCTTAGAAAAGCTCTTTAACTTCACAACCATAACAAAAGTCTCTAATTGTCTAAAATCCAATTTATCACCACCTTAAAAGTAAGTATTAATGTACAAACAAAAGTATATATCAAAGTTACGGCCGTATCAATAGATGGCTTGTAGTGCATCTATAGAATAAATCTATAAAGAATAAGGCAGATATAGAAAAAACATAGTAATAAAAAAGACCTCGAACAAATCGAGGTCAAGTTGGTGCCCAAGGCGAGAGTCGAACTCGCACGGTTTCCCACTCGATTTTGAGTCGAGCGCGTCTGCCATTCCGCCACTTGGGCAAAAAGATCACTAACAAAATCAGTTTAACATATTTAATCCAAGATGTCAATAGTGTTGATATATCAAATACATTAACAATAAACAAGGCGCATGTGTTAAAAATACACCTTAATATCTGTCAAAAACACTCTGAATGTGATATAATCTATATAACAAATAATACAAGAGGTGATAAGTAGATGGATCCATTGACTCATGGAGTTATAGGCTTAGGAATTGCGGCACTGAGCGGGGAAACGAGTTTGGCTAGTCCAGTTACTATAGGAGCTATAGTGGGGGCGATGTCTCCTGACATAGATATAATAGCTAAATACTGGGGCGACTACAAGTACTTGAAGCACCACAGAGGACTTACACACTCATTTCCGGCTATAATAGGGCTTTCGCTTGGGATAAGCCTTATACTGACCATGATTTTTCCAGGGTATTCGTTTCTAGATATATTCCTTTCGACGCTGATGGGAACGGCTTCTCATACTTTCTTTGACGCTTTGAATTCTTACGGAGTTAGGCCGACGCTGCCTTTCAAAAACAAGAGGTACTCTGCAAGTCTTCTCATGCTCTATGATCCGTTTGTAACCATTATGTCCATAGGGCTGTTCGTTCTGAATGTAGACAGGGGATACAAGTTTGTGATAGCTCTTGGAGGGCTTTCGATCTACATTGCATATAGATACTTTACAAAGAGAGAGGCTTCGGCTTCAGTGGCATCTGAGTACGGACTTGGAGCCAAAGACAAGCTACATGTGATGCCCAACTTGACCAACTTCTTCAAATGGGACTTTGTGCTTGAAAAAGGCGAGAATAGGGTTGTAGGCAGGATAAACTCTTTGAATGGCAAGATAGTGGAGATAGAAAAGCTGGGAAAAGAGGACAGCGAGCTTATAGAAAAAGCTTATGGCACTGAGCTAGGGAAGTACTTCGACGAATTCACGTCTTCGATAAACCATGTGAAGATACACAGGCACAATGACGAAGTAGAGCTTCAATTCATAGACCTTAGGTACTATATGAAAAACAACTTCATGCACCATGCAACTTTTGTATACGACAGGGAAGCAAATTTAAAAAAGTCGGTATTTAGACCGTACAAATACGATAGGCAGATAGTGGTGGAAAGCGCAAGCTAAAGACTCTTTTTAAGGGTCTTTTTTATTTACCGAAAAGTTTTTTTGCTATATACTAAATACTAGACATACTAAGGAGATGATTTTTTGGCGAGCAAAAAGTTGATGATTATAGATGGAAACAGCCTGATACATAGAGCGTTTTATGCACTGCCACCGTTAAAGACAAAAGAAGGGATAGTTACAAACGCTGTGTACGGCTTTCTGAATATGTACTACAAGGTGGTGGAAGAGTACAGGCCGACTCATATAGGGATAGTCTTTGACAAGAAAGGATTGACTTTCAGACATAAAGAGTACGAGGACTACAAGGCCGGAAGGGCCAAGATGCCGGATGAGCTTTCGCTTCAGTTTCCTCTCCTAAAGGAGATACTGGGTTATATGAATGTGAAGAAGCTGGAGATAGAGGGCTTCGAAGCAGACGATATAGCTGGAACTATGGCTAGTCTGGGGGAGCGCGAAGGGTACGAAGTAGTGCTTGTGTCTGGGGACAGGGACTATCTTCAGCTAGTCGACGAGAACACTTGCGTTGTGCTTACGAAAAAGGGCATAAGCGATACTGAAGTATACAACGTAGAAAAGGTGGCCGATGAATATGAACTTACACCGGAGCAGCTGATAGACCTAAAGGGGCTTATGGGTGACAGTTCAGACAATATCCCAGGAGTGCCTGGAGTGGGTCCGAAGACAGGCATAAAGCTTTTAAAGGAATACGGGTCTGTAGAGAACCTCTACAGCGAGATAGAGAATATGAAGAAGGGAAGCCTCAAAAACAAGCTAGAGCTCTACAGAAATCAGGCTTACATGAGCAAGATGCTGGCTAGAATAGTCAGAAATGTGCCAGTAGAGACTGAGCTAGACGAGCTGAAGCTTTCAGAGCCGAACTTAGAGGAGCTCTCCGAGATGTACGACAAGCTGGAATTCAGGTCTCTCCTAGAGAAGATAGGTGGGAAGTCAAGTGCCGAGGAGGTTATGGCCTTGGCTGAAAAAGTGGAATTTAAAATTATCTCAGGGAAAAAAGAGCTTAAAGGATGCCTAGATTCTTTGAAAAAAGGATTTTACTTTAAATTTGCATATGAAGAAGTGGGTGGTAAAAAAGAGATCTTGGGAATTAGCCTAGTGTCTGATGATAAGTCATACTTCTATGTCGACTTGGTTGAAGGCGAGCTTGACGAAACCAGCTTTTTCGAGAGTTTCAAGCCTGTGGCGGAGTCCAAGGACATAGATAAGTACGGATACGACATAAAGGAAGAAGTTATAAGCTGCTTGATGCATGGAGTAAACCTAGAGGGGATAAGCTATGATGCCATAATAGGCATGTACCTTATAGACCCTTCGGAGGGGTCGTACTCGGCCAAGGGCATCTCTAGGGAGTACTTGAACGAGGACATACTGGAGATAAAAGACTTGGTCGGAACAGGCAAAAACAAGAAATCTTTAAAGGATATAGAGCTAGAGGAGCGGGCAGAGTTCTTTGTAAAAGAGATCAAGGTCATATCCGATACGAGGAGCAAGATAGAGTCAACGATATCAGAGCGAGAGATGGACGAGTTGTTTTATGAAGTGGAGCTTCCGCTCGCCACAGTGCTTGGAGATATGCAGTATAGGGGCTTTAAGGTGGATATAGAGGAGCTTGAGAGGCTGAGAGTCGACTTGGATGGAAAGCTTGAAAAGCTGGTTTCCGAGATATATGAGATGGCGGAAGGAGAGTTCAACATAAACTCCCCTAAGCAGCTGAGTGAAATACTGTTTGAAAAGCTTGGACTGACACCTGGGAAGAAGACTAAGACGGGCTACTCCACCAATGCAGAGGTTCTGGAAAAACTCAAGGGAGAGCACGAGATAGTGTCCAAGATACTGGACTACAGGCAGCTTTCAAAGCTTAAGTCTACCTATATAGATGGCATGGAGTCAGTTGTAGACAGCAGAACCCATAAAGTCCACTCTAACTTCAACCAGACGATAACAAGCACGGGGAGAATAAGCAGCACAGAGCCAAATCTTCAGAACATACCTATAAGAACTGAAGAGGGAAGAAAGATAAGGAAGCTGTTTACAAGCAAGTCGCCAGAGTACAAGCTTGTAGACGCAGACTACTCCCAGATAGAGCTCAGGGTACTTGCGCATATATCTGACGACGAGAAGCTCAAAGAGGCGTTTTTCGAGAATACAGATATACACAGCAAGACTGCATCCGAGGTGTTTGGAGTTCCACTAGGGAGCGTTACATCTGAACTCAGAGGGAAGGCCAAGGCTGTGAATTTTGGGATAGTCTATGGCATAAGCGACTACGGGCTCTCGAGAGACCTGAATATCCCTAGGAAGGAAGCGAAGGAGTATATAGACAACTACTTCAAAAACTATCCAAAGGTAAAGGAGTACATGGACAGCATAGTCAAAAGTGGAAAGAAAAAGGGTTATGTAGAGACGATACTAAACAGAAGGCGATATATACCGGAGCTTAGCTCTAGAAACTTCAATATACGAGGATTCGGAGAGCGGATAGCTATGAACACCCCTATCCAGGGAAGTGCAGCAGACATAATAAAGGTAGCTATGATAGAGGTCTACAGAAAGCTGAAAGAAAAGAACATGAAGTCAAGGCTCATACTTCAAGTACATGACGAACTCATAGTGGAGGCGCATGTAGACGAGGTGGAAGATGTCAAAAAGCTCCTTTCGGAGACTATGGAAAATGCAGTCAAGCTTGGAGTGCCTTTGAAAGTGGATATGGAGGTGGGAGACAACTGGTATGAAACAAAATAAGCTAGTGGGCATAACTGGGGGAATAGGGACAGGGAAGTCTCTAGTGAGCAAGTACCTTTTGAAAAAAGGCTATACGGTGATAGACTTTGACAACATCTCTAGAAATATATATAGGAGAGACAAGCAGGCTTACTCTGAAATTCTGGAGAAGTTTGGGGAAGGGGTTCTCGACTCTGAAGGTGAAGTTGACAGAAAAAAGCTTGCTGAGATAGTGTTTAAAGACAGGAAAAAGCTTTCAACTTTAAATAGGATAACGCATAGGCATATATTTGAAGAGGCAAAGGAGTTCATAAGCCTGTCTTCAGACAAAAATATCCTGTTCTTGGATATACCCCTGCTGTATGAAGTAAGAGAAGAGATAGAAAAGTCAGGGATAAGGATAGATGAAGTCTGGTTTGTCTACAGCGACAGGGAGCTTCAAATAGAGCGCGTTATGAAACGGGACGGCATAGACTATCAGTCTGCAGTCAAAAGAGTAGACGCTCAGATTCCAACAGATGAAAAAATAAAGTACGCAGACAAGATAATCTGCAACCTTGGCAATGAAGAAGAGGTATACAGCCAGATAGAGCTGTTTTTAAGACAAAGCTAAATGGAGGAGTTTATTTGAGATTGAGTAGAGGAGTCAGAAGAGCTATTTCGCTCCTGGTGCTGTTTTGCATAGTCGCTTTTATGCAGAGAGACAGAATACTTGAGCAGTTTTATCCGCTGGAGTATGAAGATTCTGTGCTTGAGTATTCAGAGGAATATGGCTTGGAGTCCAGCCTTGTATTTGGAATAATAAAAGTAGAGAGCAAATTCAAGTCGGATGCAGTTTCAAGAAAAGGGGCTATAGGCCTAATGCAGATAATGCCTGAGACAGGGTGGTGGATAGCGGAGAAGATGGGACTAGAGGATTTTAGAGAAGAAGACTTGTACGACCATGAGATTAATATAAAGATGGGCAGCTGGTATATGAAGAATCTAGTAGACGAGTTCGGCGGAAATGTGGAAACGGCTGTAGCCGCCTACAATGGAGGGAGGGGCAATGTGAAGAAGTGGCTTTCCGACGGCAGATACAGTCAAGACGGCGAAAACCTGTCGGAAATTCCATTCAAGGAGACGAGCGACTACGTAGAGCGAGTTATGAAGGCACAGAGTGTCTACCGAGATATATATGAAGGGGAGTAGTTTAGAGCTATGAGGAAGATAACTGCGTATTTAGTTTTGATTTTTATGACAATTGCAGTCGTTTCAGGGTGCAGCAAGAGTGAAAACGGAGGAAAAGCGGGCGAAAAGACGGAATACGAAGTAGCCGAAGGAGGGGAGATAACACTACCCCTCACAGGATTTGAAACACTAAATCCTTTTATGAGAAAAAGCCAGAGCAACTACTACTTTGATAGGCTTATATTCGAAGGGCTTTTCAGCACGGAGAAAAACCTAGACGTAGCTCCTTGTCTGGCTGAAAGCTACACCATGGGAGACGGCGCAAGGTCTATAAATATAGTGCTTAAAGAGAATTTGAAGTTTCATGACGGGTCTCCGCTGACATCTGAAGACGTGAAGTTTACAGTCGAAGTGTTGAAAAGCGCAACGTCTGATCCGGAGCAGCTGGAGAAATTGTCTCCGCTTTATCTTGAGGGCGGTTTGTACGACGTAGGTCGGATATCAGAAGTCAATACAAAGTCGAACAGAGAGGTGGAGATAGTTTTCAGGGATTCGTTTAGCGACGCCCCTGAATACCTGACTTTTCCTATAGTCTCTAAAGCCGCTCTAGGCGATGAGAGCAAGGCGCTTGAGTCTGAAGACTACAACGCAGTTGGAACGGGTCCGTATAAAGTAGAGGCAGTAGACAGTCTCAAGGAAGTGCAGCTTCAGAGGAATGTTGAATACTGGTCGAGCAAGCCCAACATAGAGACGGTGAAGGGCAAGATACTTGCAGATGAAGAGCTTGCCAAGACTTCCTTTGAAGCCGGAATAGTGCACGCTGTTTCAGATTTAGACTACTTGGAGTGGGAGTCCTTTGCCCAAAATGACAAGGTTCACATAAACTCTTTTCCATCAAATAGGTATGAGTTTTTAGCATTCAATTTCGGGAAAGACTATTTCCAGGGAGAAGAAGGCAAGTCTATGAGAGAAGCTGTGTCTTATGGGATAAATAGAGAGCAGATTTTGAAAAATATCTACTTGGGATATGGGGAGATCGTGGACAGTCCGGTAAATCCTTCGTCTTGGCTCAGCTTGAAAAGCGATGTCAAGGAAAGCGAAAAGTACAGTGTGGAAAAGTCGCAGGAGATACTGAAGAGCATGGGATATCAGGACAGAGATAACGACGGGCTGCTGGAGAATGAAGACGGAGAAAATATAAGCTTCACAATTCTAGCACCCCCTACAAGTCAGGCCAGAATAGACACGGCTAAGTCGATAGCCGAAAGTCTTAGGAAAATAGGGATAGATGTAGAGGAAGACTATGAAGAAGAGGCTGGAAGTTACGAGACCGAAGAGGAAAGGGAAGCTGACTGGTCTAGGTTTGAGTCGAAGCTGATGTCTGGGAACTATGACTTAGCTGTAATGGGTTGGGAGATGTCCTACCTTCCAGACCTTTCGTTCGCCTTTCACTCACAGAGTTCAGAAGGCGGAAACTTTATAGGCTACAGCGACCCAGAGCTGGACAAGCTCATGGATGAAGCAAATCGTGCAAACAGCAGAGAGGCGAAAAAGCAGCTCTACATGGAGATACAGAACAGTCTGGCTGAAGAGAAACCCTATGTCTCCATACTGTATACAAATGCAGCGATTATAAATTACAAAAAGATATCAGGGGAGTTCGCCCCTAACTACATGGACGTCTACAGTGGAATAGAGAACTGGTTTGTGCCAAAAGAATTTCAGAATAAAGAGCAAAAATAATTGACTTTATGGTTTATATGGTGTAAAATGCAACTATAAAGTCAAGAGCGGATGTGCTGGAATGGCAGACAGGCACGTTTGAGGGGCGTGTGTCAGTAGACGTATGGGTTCAAGTCCCATCATCCGCACCATAATACTTTTAGATCGATACAGAAGTGCATCTGTATCGATTTTTTTTTACCTATGAAGAGTTTCGGACATAAGTAAAAAAATTAGCTAAAAGTAATTTAAAAAGTAGAATAATTATTCTTTTTTTGATATATTATTAAAAGAGTTATTAAAACTATATTAAGAATTAGAAAAAAGAATTAGCAAAAATTTTTTGGGGCCAAAAAATTAAAAAAACTAAGAGGTGAGATGGTATGAAGTTGAGTAATTTGACCTTTAAAGGTGGAATACATCCTCCCTATTCAAAGGAGCTTTCAAAGAAAGCAAGCATAGAACCTTGCATAGTACCTGAGGTTGTTGTGATTCCTTTAAGCCAGCATATAGGAGCGCCTTGCGATCCTATAGTTAAAATAGGAGAAGCCGTGAAGGTTGGTCAAAAAATAGGAGAGTCAAAATCCTTCGTTTCTGCGCCAGTACATTCAAGTGTTTCAGGAGTTGTGAAGAAAATAGAGGAAATCGATTCGCCACTCGGAAACAAGACAAAGGCTGTTGTCATAGAATCAGATGGCAAAAATGAAGTGAGTGAAGAAGTAAAGCCTAAAGGCAACTTGGAGGACCTTTCTCCAGAGGAGATAGTCGAGATAGTAAAAGAAGCCGGAATAACAGGGCAAGGAGGGGCAAGCTTTCCCACTCATGTAAAACTCTCACCCCCGCCGGATAAAAAGATAGACACCGTCATACTAAATGGAGCAGAGTGTGAGCCTTATCTTACAGCTGACCACAGACTGATGGTGGAAGAAAGCGAAAGCATAGTTTACGGACTGAAGGCCATAATGAAGGCAGTCGGAGTAAAAAAAGGATATATAGGCATCGAGGACAACAAGCCTGATGCTATAGAGGCTATGATGAAAGCCTCTGCAAATGAGCCGGAGATAGAGATAGTTTCGCTTGAGACGAAGTACCCTCAAGGTGACGAAAAAAGGCTTATAGACGCGGCAACTAAGAGACAGGTCCCAGCTGGAGGACTTCCTATGGATGTCGGAGTAATAGTCAACAATGTCGGCACAGCAGACGCCATAGCGAAAGCCATAAAGACAGGAATGCCTCTTGTAGAGAGAGTCGTGACTATAACAGGAGATGCTGTTGTAACACCTAAAAACCTGATGGTCAAGATAGGTACGTCGTTCAAAGAAGTTGTGGAGCAATGTGGAGGATACAAGGAAGGCCTAGGGAAGATAGTCATGGGAGGACCTATGATGGGTAATGCACAATTTACAGACAATGTCCCAGTTGTTAAAGGCACGTCTGGAATACTGCTGCTTTCCGAAAAAGAAGTGTCAGCTCCTCCTATGGATCCATGTATGAGATGTGGAAGATGTGTATATGCCTGTCCGGTAAATCTTCAGCCTACAGCGCTTGAAAAGCTTACTTCTAGAGAGAGATTTGACGAGACTGAGAAATACCATATATGGAGCTGTATAGAGTGTGGAACTTGCTCATACGTATGTCCAGCAAGAAGACCTCTAGTTCACTCTATTAGAGTTGCTAAAAAAGCACTTTCTGACAAACAGAAGAGAGAAAGTAAATAGGAGGGATAAAAATGCAAGAGAGATTACTGCTTACGTCTTCGCCTCACATAGGCACTAAAGACACAGTATCTAGAGTCATGCTCGACGTAATAATAGCATTGCTTCCAGCTACAATGGGAAGCATATACTTCTTCGGGCTGCCAGCTTTTAAACTAATTATGGTGTCTGTAATAGCGGCGGTGGCGACAGAGGCAATTATACAGAAGTTGACTAAAAAAACTATAACTATAAAAGACTGCAGTGCAGCACTTACAGGACTGCTTTTAGCCATGAACATTCCGCCTGCGGCGCCTTGGTGGATCGCAGCTGTAGGATCTGCATTTGCGATAGGTATAGCGAAGCAGGCTTTCGGAGGACTTGGACAGAACTTTATAAACCCAGCGCTTGCGGGAAGGGCAATGCTTATGGCTTCTTGGCCTGTGATAATGACGACTTGGAGCGCTCCGGGAGCGGACGCAGTTGCAACTGTTACTCCACTTGCCCTGCTTAAGCCAGGAAGTGAAGCTACAGGAGAGCTACCTTCTCTTATGGATGCATTTGTGGGGAATATAGGAGGATGTCTAGGAGAGACTTCAGCACTACTGCTTTTAATAGGAGCGGCTTACCTCTTCTACAGAAGAGTTATAAGCTGGAGAATACCTTTCACTTATATAGCTACAGTAGCTGTTATAACACTTGTGGCTAGTGGTGGAGACTTTACGAATATGCTATACCACCTGTTTACGGGAGGACTTATGATAGGAGCTTTCTTCATGGCTACAGACTACTCTTCGTCGCCTATAACAGTTAAAGGTCAGATAATATTTGGAATAGGAGCAGGGGTTATCACATCGGTGATAAGGCTTTACGGTGGATATCCTGAAGGAGTTTCATACTCTATATTACTTATGAACTTAGCGGCTCCTATAATAGAGAAATACACTAGTCCAAAGTTATTTGGGGAGGTGAAGTAAGTTGAAAGAGACAGTAAAACTAGGAGTGATTTTGTTTCTAATAACAGCTATAGCAGCCGGGATACTTGCATTCGCCAATGCGAACACAGAGGGAAAGATAGCTGAGTTGGAAGCTCAGGCAAGTAATGAAGCTAGAAAATCTGTACTTTCTGAGGCTGAAACTTTTGAAGCTGTAGACCAAGCGAAGTTAGATGAAATAATGAAGAAAAATCCTGAAATACTGGAGATATATGAGGCACTAGATGGAAGTAAGAGCACAGTTGGATACGTAGTCAAAACTTCCACAGGTGGATATGCTGGTCCTATAGAAGTAGTTACAGGAGTGTCCACAGATGGAAGTATAACTGGGATGAAGGTTGTAAAGAACACTGAGACACCTGGACTTGGAACACTTGCAGCTGAGGCGCCTTTCCAAGATCAATTTGCTGGCAAGAGCATTGAGACTGAGCTGGAAGTTGTGAAAAGCGGAGCAGGAGACAGCCAAATACAGGCTTTGACTGGAGCGACTATAACTTCAAAGGCAGTAACTAAGGGTGTTAACTTGGCAGTAGAAGCTAGCAAGTTGATGAACGAGTAAACTGGAGGTGAATGGTTTGAGTAAAAAAATGACAATTTTCAAGAATGGGCTTTTAGCTGAGAACCCGACTTTTGTGCAGCTTATAGGAATGTGTCCTACACTTGCAGTTACGACAGGAGCTATCAATGGACTTGCCATGGGGCTTGCAACTACAGCTGTTTTGATAGGATCGAATGTTGCGATATCTGCTACGAAGAAAGTCGTACCAGATAAGATAAGAATTCCTTCGTTCGTAGTTATAATAGCTACTTTTGTTACTATAATAGGCATGTTGCTTAAGGCATTTTTACCAGAGCTAGACAAGACGCTGGGGATATTCATCCCACTTATAGTTGTTAACTGTATAATACTTGGAAGGGCTGAGGCATTTGCTTTCAAAAATTCAGTGGCAAATTCAGCAGTTGATGGAATAGGCATGGGGCTTGGTTTTACAATAGCGCTTACTATACTCGGTATAATAAGAGAGCTCTTAGGAGCAGGAAGCGTATTCGGAATCAATATACTGGGAGCAGCTTATAAGCCTGCGCTTATAATGATACTACCTCCTGGAGCTTTCTTTGCACTAGGGCTTATAATAGGTGTTATAAATCTGATTAATAAAAGAAAGAAAGCGTAAAATAAACGGAGGAGGCGAAATAGATGAGTTTGTTCGGGATAATAGTGAGTTCCATACTCGTAAATAACTTTGTACTGTCTAAATTTCTAGGGATATGTCCATTCCTTGGAGTTTCGAAAAAAATAGAGACAGCTTTTGGAATGGGTATGGCCGTTACTTTTGTAATGACGATAGCTGGAACGGTGACATATATAGTTCAAAAAGCAATACTTATTCCTTTTGAGCTTGAGTATCTCCAGACAATATTCTTTATACTGGTTATAGCTTCTCTAGTACAAGCCGTTGAGATGTTTATAAAGAAGGCGAGTCCTGCGCTTTACAAGTCGCTAGGTGTTTTCCTTCCACTTATAACTACTAACTGTGCGGTACTTGGAGTTTCGCTGCTTAACATACAAAGCGAATACACTCTAGTTCAAACAGTTGTAAACTCGTTTGCTGCAGCTCTAGGATTTACTCTTGCTATAGTTCTGTTTGCGGGTATAAGAGAGAGGCTTGAATTGGCAGATATACCAGAGTCGCTAGAGGGATTTCCTATAGCTTTGATATCAGCGGGACTTATGTCTATAGCGTTCTTAGGCTTCGCTGGACTTGTCTAGGAGGTATGACAGATGAATGGAATAATAGTAGCAGTAGGAGCACTTGGAGCACTTGGAGCTGCATTCGGGGTAGGACTTGCACTCGCGGCTAAGGCGTTTCATGTGCCGGTAGATGAAAAAATTGAAAAAGTTAGAAATGCTCTTCCTGGAGCAAACTGTGGAGCATGTGGATTTCCAGGCTGTGATGGACTTGCAGAGGCTATAGCAAATGGTGAAGCACCTGTGAATGCATGTCCAGTAGGAGGAGATGAATCAGCAAGTGCAATAGCCGATATAATGGGATCGGCTGCAGGAGCTAGCGAAAAGCAAGTTGCAAGAGTTATATGCAACGGAACTAGCTGCAATGCAAAAGAAAAGTTCAAGTATGAAGGAATACATGACTGTAGAGCTGCGGCGCTAGTTTCTGGTGGAAACAAGTCTTGTTCTTATGGATGTCTTGGATTTGGAACTTGTGAAAAGGTCTGTCCTTTCGATGCGATCAGGATGGTGGACGGAATAGCTGAGATAGACAGGGACAAGTGTACTGCTTGTGGAAAGTGTATAGAGGTCTGCCCTAAGATGGTAATAGACATGGTGCCTTATAGCCAGGAAGTCGTGGTTGACTGTAACAGCAACGACAAAGGAAAGGCTGTAAAAGACAGCTGCTCTGTAGGCTGTATAAGCTGCCAGATGTGTGTTAAGGCGTGTCCTTTCGGAGCTATGGAGTTTAAAAACAACTTGGCATATATAAACTATGACAAGTGTACAAACTGTATGGTATGTGCAGAGGTATGTCCGACAAAGGCGATATGGGCTAATTTCGAAGTCAGAAAAGTGGCTGAGATAAACCCTGACAAATGCGTGGGATGTACGGTATGTGCCCAGCACTGCCCGACATACACTATAGACGGATACAGAGAAGAGGCGCATGTAGTAAATCAAGAAAACTGCATAGGATGTAGCGTATGTGCAAACAAATGTCCTTTCGATGCAATAGATATGAAAAACAGAACTTCAAATAAGAAATAAAACAGGCCTGGGCGGAAGTCCAGGCTTTAACTTTTTCGCAACCCATTGTCAACAATATATAGCTTGTAAATAAAATAGTGAAGTGATAAACTAAAAAAGTGAGTAATTGTGTCTAAAAGAAACAAGAGGAGAGGCCTATGACAAATTACGATAGAATACTGATAGCAGTCGTGGTAGTGCTCAGTTTAGCTGGGATGTATCTAAGCAAGAACAGCATAGAAAGCGGAGACTCTAAATACGTCTATATAGAAGTTGACGGGAAACCGTACAAAGAGATAGTGTTTGATGAAAGCACTGAAATCACCACTGTCATAGACTCAAAATATGGGCATAACGAGCTCATGATAAAAGATGGAAAAGTTAAGATGATAGATGCAGACTGCAAAGACCAAATTTGTGTAAAGGAATCAGCCATAAGCGAAGTAGGGGAGATAAACGTATGTCTACCGAACAGGACTTTAGTTGAGATAAAGAGTGCAGATCTGGAAAGTGAAATAGACTATATAAGCCACTAGGGTGTGTTGATATGAACCGTACAAAGAAAATGGTAGCATTGGCTCTTCTAACTTCGATGGGGATAGTGCTCGGCATAATAGAAAATGGGATACCCCTTCCAATAAGAGTTCCTGGAGCGAAACTAGGGCTTTCTAATGTAATTCAGCTTTCGGCTATAGTGGCCATAGGGCACAGAGAGGCGATTGTGATAGCCATCTTAAAGAGCTTTATGATAGCAGTAGGCACCGGGAATATGTCGGGAATAATCTACAGCCTTCCCTCGGCTATAGCTAGCACTGCAGTTATGATATGCATATATCAATTTATGGGGAGCAAGTTCAGCCTTGTGGGAGTCAGCATATTTGGAGCTCTTATGCACAATTTGGTGCAGGTGGGCATGGCGTCCATTCTGATTGGGAACTTGAAGGTCTTCACATACTATCCGGTACTGGCGATCATAAGCCTGTTCACAGGCTATGCTATAGGCGTTACGGCTTCATACTTCGAGAAGTATGTCAGGAATGTCTACAGCAGGAATAAAATATAGAGAAGATGGAAGTGGTTTGTTTGAAGAGATTGATCTTGGCTTCGGCGTCGCCTAGAAGAGTTGAAATAATGAGCAGGTTCAATTTGGATTTTGATGTAGTTCCAAGCGGGATTTCGGAGAGTTTCGAAAATTCTGAGAGTCCTATGGCTTCAGCGATGGCCATTGCGCTAGAGAAAGCTTTGGACATAGCTGAAAGAGAAGCCGATAGCTTGGTGATAGGAGCGGACACTGTGGTGTACTGCGATGGAATGCTGGGCAAGCCCAGTGACAGAGAGGAAGCCTTCAAGATGCTTCAGCTGCTAAGCGGTAGAGAGCATATTGTGGTGACAGGAGTGGCCATGGTCTGGGGCGAGAAAGGTCAAAAGCTTGTAGACTATGACGTGACAAAAGTCAAGTTCAAGGAACTGAGCAAAGAGAAGATAGACAAATACTTAGACAGCGGTGAGTACTTGGACAAAGCAGGCTCATACGCTGTGCAGGGAATAGGCGAAATACTTGTGGACTGGATATCAGGATCGCACTCTAATGTGGTGGGACTTCCAGTGGCTTTGCTTGAAAAAATGCTTAGGTGTTTTGAAGTAGAACTACTATAGCGATATCGGGGAGGAGAGTCGTTTGGATAGAGGAATCAGGTATACCATAAAGTCAATGCCTGAGGATGAAAGACCTAGAGAGAAGCTCATAAAGCATGGAGCAGGGTCGCTTTCAAATGTCGAATTGCTGGCCATAATTTTAAAGACAGGGTCTAGACATGCTTCTGCTCTGGAGATCTCAAGGGAGCTGCTTTCAAGCTACAGCAGCGGTATAAACGCCCTAGTCGACATATCTGTAGAAGAACTTAGCAAGATAAAAGGGATAGGACCCAGCAAAGCATCTGGAGTATTGGCGGCTGTAGAGCTTGGTAAAAGGGTGCTTATTTCAGAGGAAATCAGGCACAAGATAAATTCTCCTACAGATGTCTCGAACTACCTTATGAGATATATGGGTGATCTGAAAAAGGAGCATTTCAACATAGTGATGCTGGACAACAAGAATCAGATAATAGAGGTTCACAACGTCTCGGTAGGAAGCTTGAATTCAGCCATTGTTCACCCAAGAGAGGTTTTCAAGAATGCTGTTAGAAGAAGCAGCGCATCTATAATACTTGCACACAATCACCCTAGCGGGAGCACAAACCCCAGCAAAGAGGATATATCCATTACAAAGAGGCTGGTGGAGTGCGGAGAACTTATGGGGATAAAAGTGCTAGACCATATAATAGTGGGGAAAAATGAGTATTTCAGCTTTAAGGAGCAACGTATAATTTAAAAGACAGAGAGGAATGGGATTTAATATGTTTAATTCATTTTCAAAGAATATGGGTATCGACTTAGGTACTGCGAATATACTGGTTTACGTAAAAGGGAAAGGTATAGTTATAAACGAGCCTTCAGTTGTAGCTATAAATACACAGACTAAAGAGGTACTGGCTGTAGGAGAGGACGCCAAAAACATGATAGGTAGAACTCCTGGGAACATAGTGGCTATAAGACCGCTTTCGGACGGAGTAATAGCAGACTTTGACGTGACTCAGACAATGCTTAGACACTTTATAAAGAAAGCTAGAGGCAAGAGCTCGCTTTTTAGGCCTAGAATAGTTGTGTGTGTTCCTTCAGGAGTCACAGAGGTTGAGAAGAGAGCTGTAGAAGAGGCGGCTATGCAGGCTGGAGCGAGAGAGGCCTATCTTATAGAGGAGCCTATGGCAGCGGCCATAGGAGCAGGCCTTCCTGTGCAGGAGCCGGTTGGAATAATGATAGTGGACATAGGAGGAGGAACTACCGAAGTGGCGGTTATATCGCTAGGAGGGATAGTCACAAGCAAGTCGGTAAGGATAGCCGGAGATGAACTTGACTCCTCTATAGTCAACTATGTGAAGAGGGAATACAACCTTATGATAGGTGAGAGAACTGCCGAAGAGATAAAGATAAACATAGGGACGGCTGATATAAATCAGAGCAACAAGAGCAAGTCTATGGAAGTCAGGGGTAGAGATCTGCTTTCAGGTCTTCCGAAGACTATAAAGGTGACATCTGAAGAGATATACAAGGCCATGAAAGACAGCATAAGTCAAATAGTGGAGTCGATAAAGACTACGCTTGAAAAGACACCGCCAGAGCTTTCTTCAGATATAATGGAGAGAGGTATTGTGCTCGCTGGAGGAGGAGCACTGCTAGACGGTCTAGGAAGAGTTATAAACAAGGAGACGGGAATAGACGTAAGCGTAGCTGAAGATCCTAAGGACTGCGTGGCGATAGGGACAGGAAAGTCGCTAGAAGATATAGACATACTTAGGAGAGTTGCGAAAAATTCAAGAAAAATAAACTAATACTTCGAGTTGGTGGATAAAATGAACTTCTTTAAAAAAAACAAGGCTAGAATTGGAATAGGGCTTGTGTTCCTGGTAATACTGGGGACTATAGTCACTACTGCATCTAGAAAAGAAAACATGACTGGTGGTGAGGATGCAGTTGGAGGAGTGCTGAGTCCTGTCACTGGCTTTTTCTACGGCATAAAGAGCAAGATAACTTCAGGGGCGGGTTCAATAGGAGATATATTTACACTCAGAGAGGAAAACAAAGCCCTCAGAGAGGAAAATATAAAGCTGAAGGACTCCGTTTTGGAGTACGAGGAGATAGTCGGAAAAACAGACTTTCTGAAAAGCGAGTACGAGCTCAGCCAGAACTCAAGCTATGAGTTTACAGTGGCCAAGGTTACTGCGAAGGATCCTGGGAACTGGTTTGAAAAGTTTACAATAAACAAAGGCTCGAAGGACGGGCTGAAAAAGGGAGACCCAGTTATACTGGGAGTTGAGATAGACAACGAACTGGTCACAGAAGGACTTGTAGGGAATATAACAGAAGTAGGAGAAGACTGGTCGAAGGTCACATCCATAGTAGATGTGAGCAACAACGTCAGCTTCAGTGTAGTCAGAAACAGAGACGGGGGAATCGTAAAAGGTAACTTAGACGGAGGCCTTGAGGGCTATATGTTCGACACCGAAACAACTGTGACAAAAGGCGACAGGCTTATAACTTCTGGCATGGGCGGAGTGTATCAGGAAGGCATTTATATAGGGGAAGTCAGCGAAGTAAAGAAGAATGCTAACGATCTGCTTACTCATATAAAGGTGGAAACTGGAATAAACTTCAGCAAACTCCATGAGGTATTTGTAGTTACAGGAAAAAGGGAATAGGAGTGAATTGATTGAATCCAATAAAAATTGCAGTTATAATACTAGTCAATTTCATACTCCAAGTCACTGTTTTGAACAACTTAAGCATAGGCTCAACAGTGCCAAATACGTCGCTTATAATAGTTGTAGCACTCTCGCTTATAGCGGGCAAAAGGTCAGGAGCTGTGGCAGGGCTTGTATCTGGGCTGCTTCAGGATGTAATGTTTAGCGGAGTGATTGGAATTAACACGCTGGGGCTTTTTTCTGTAGGGCTCCTAGTGGGTAGTTTGGATCAAAAAGTGTTTAAAGAAAATCTGTTCTTGCCTTTTGTGCTGACACTGTCTGCGACTGTATTCATGTACTTTGTCCAGTTTTTTTTCCTCTATTTCTTGAAGATAGAGGTCAGCTTTATAGACCTGATTTTAGGGGATATGATAAAGGAACTGATATACAATGGAGCTATAACGGTGTTTATATACAAGGCAATGCTTAGCAGTTACAAAGAGCCATCTGTTAAGTTTACGAGGGGACTTTAGAAGAGGTGGAGCACTATGAGTTTTTTTGAGAGATTTAAAGATAGACATAATGTTGTGATTCTCATCTTGGCGGCCGTACTTACAGGGCTGGGGTTGAGAATGGCAAAGCTTACAGTGGTAGATGGTGAGGAGTACAGGCAGCTTGCGGAGACAAGGAAATTCAAGGAGATACCTATAACTGCTCCTAGAGGAGAAATCAGGGATAGAAACGGGAAGCTGCTAGCTGGAAACAAACCTAGCTTTACAGTCCAAGTAGTAAAAGACGAGATAGAGTCGTCAGACAACGAGGCCAGAAATAAGACTCTTTTAAATCTGATACACATACTGGGCGAAGAGGGGATAAGCTATAAAGATGAACTCCCTATACTTATGAACGACTTTAAATTTAAAAACGGAGCGCTTGCTTCTGAAAGCGGGAACTCCGCTACAGAAGAAGTGGCAGAGAGAATTGTATCGGGGAACCTCATCTCAAGCATATTGATGCTTAGCATGGACTACAGCGACGACGGTGGGGTTTCGGACTTCTATATGGCCAAGAAAGCCCTTAATCTACTGGAATCTGAAGGCGGAGGCTCTATGCCTATAGACGTAGACTACAGTTCGGGAATCCAGTTTTACTATACACAGGAAGATGTTTCGAGCTGGAAGTCAGAGAATGGACTGAGCGGAGGCTCTAATGCCACCAGCGACGTTTACCAGCTGATAGGGTCTAAGAACCAGAAACAGTTTGCAGTAAAGCTGATAAATGACCCTATGTCGAGAAAAATGGTATACGACTACATGGCCCCGAGAGGGTTGCTAGAGGATATTGAAATAGAGGAGTTTAGCTTGATATATGACGATCAGTACAAGTCTATAAAAGAAGAGCTCTCTTCCCAGTTTCAGAGCGTGACGATGGAGTCTGATGCCAAAGAGGACTTTGTAAACATACTCAGAGAGACAAATGGAATTCAGGAGCTGCTAGAGAGTGTGTTTGTAGAGCGAACTGATGGCGAGAAAGAGTATTTGAGCGCTCCGGCTGAAGTGATGATAAGCATGTTAAAGGAAAAGAATGTAGACATGCCGTTTAAAGTCGTGATAGACGAGGAGAAAAAAGAGCTCAAGTACGAAGTGAAAGACGAGAAGGACAGAGATGAACTCTTCGCG
This sequence comes from Andreesenia angusta, assembly GCF_001855385.1. NCBI lineage: Bacteria > Bacillati > Bacillota > Tissierellia > Tissierellales > Gottschalkiaceae > Andreesenia > Andreesenia angusta. The sequence goes on from NZ_MKIE01000003.1 coordinate 134,462, forward strand.
AAATACGATATAGACAAGAACACTGCTCCGGCAAGCGCACTTATAAAGATTGCAGAGGTGGAAGACACGATTGCAGACTTTGTGACAGATGAAAAAGTAAAGACTTTCTCTCAAAAGGTCATGCTTAACTATGTAAACCCTAGGATATCCATATCAGAATGGGAGTACTCTCCACAGGCTGACAGGATAGCTTGGTTTAAAAGGTATGGACTGAAGGAAGGCGCTGACGCTGAAAGTGTCTTCGAAGAGATAAGGAAGAAAAATGAGATATCAGAAGAAGTAACAGATTACGAAGCTAGAAATATGATGATCATACTAGACGAGTTCAAGAACTTGGGATATCAGGGCTACTATCCTATAAACATAGCGTACAACGTAAATGACAGGGTTGTAGCGCAGATAGAGGAGAATAAGTCAGGGCTATTCGGTGTAAGGGTTTCTATGGAGCCTATAAGGTACTATCCGCAGGGAACTACGGCGGCTCACATACTTGGATATATGGGCAAGATAGCTCAAGAAGATGAAGTCAACAAGTATATAAAGGAAAGAGGATATCTTCCGGGATACCTCATAGGCAAGACAGGTGTAGAGCAGAAGTATGAGGACTACTTGAAAGGTGAAGATGGAAGCAGAAGGGTAGAAGTCGACTCTATGGGAAATGTAATAAGCTCCATAGACGAAAAGGATACAGTTCCGGGTGACACTCTCTACCTTACTATAGACGCAGAGCTTCAGAAGGTGACGGAAGAGTCGCTTGAGAGAGCCCTTAATCAGATTCAAAGAGGTGGAGTCTTCGAGTCAGAATGGGGCAACTACAACTATGCAAAAGCCTTTAGATTCGCCACTTCTGGGTCGGCAGTCGCAATAGACACAAAGACAGGCGAGGTACTGGCCATGGCCAACTACCCTTCATATGATCCGAATCTCTTTGCAACCGGGATATCGGGAGACGACTGGGAGAGCCTTATGCCGGAAGACGAAGATGATCCACTGGCGGCTAGGCCGCTCTACAACACGGCCATCCAGACGGCAGTCCAGCCTGGATCTACTTTCAAGATGATCACTGGAATGGCTGCAATGGAAGTGGGGATATCTCCTAACAAGACTATCTACGACTACGGTGTAGTTGAGCTTGGGGATACGCAGTTCGGATGCTGGATATGGAACTCGAGGAAAGGAAGCCATGGATCTACAGATCTTTATCATGCGCTAGCAGAGTCATGCAACTACTACTTCTACTCAGTTGCCCTTGGAAGGATACCTAAGACAGGGGAAAAGCTGGCAGGAAAAGCTGGAGTTGACGAGATAATGAAAGTCGCAAAAGAGTTCGGGCTAGGTGACAAGACTGGAGTTGAGATTCCAGGCGAAGTATCTAGAGGTGTTCCAAGCTCTGGGACAAAGACCGAGTCTACAAAAGCACTTCTCAGAAACTTCCTAAACGGAGAGATAGAGTCGTACTATGCAGAGGGCAAGAAGTTCACAAGCGAGGACAAGATAAAGATAGTAAACGAAATAGTGTCTTGGGCTGAGTACGAGAAACCACTTTCAAAGGCAGAAGTCGTGAAGAGACTCCAGAAGATGGGGATAGACGGAGAGAAAGTTCTTCAGGGCAAGAAAGAGGACCTGGGAGATACTATAAAATACACTTACCTAAACCAATCTCAGTGGAGTGAAGCCGATGATATGAATATCTCTATTGGACAAGGTGAGAACAGCTATACGCCTATTCAGATGGCAAACTATATAGCCACTTTGGCAAATGGAGGGACTAGAAACAAGGTCAGCGTTGTAGACAAGATAGACAGCTATGACAGCACCAAGACAACACACTCTCCAGAGCGAGTCTCTGAGAAAGTGAATCTAAAGGACATGTCCTCTCTTGAGGAAGCTGGAAAAGGTATGTACCAAGGAACTACTGTTGGACTAGTTAGAGGTATATTCGGAAACTTCCCAGTTAAAGTGGCGGCCAAGACGGGAACCGCTCAAAAGGGAGGCGTAAATCCACTGACTGGTGGAGGATACGACAACTACTCTTGGACTACAGCATATGCGCCGTATGAAGAGGGGAATCCAGATGCCTCTAGGATAGCTGTGGCCGTTATGATCTCCCAAGGTGGAGAGGGAGGATACTCTACTCCTGTGGCTAGAGAGATAATAGCTGAATACCTTAAGCTCGGGAAAGAAAGCCAGAGCGAAAGCTTCGACATAGACAATAAATTGGCAAGATAAACTCTTGCCAATTATTTTTTAATTACTGGAGGAATTGTTATGAACAACAAGCTGGTCAACTTTAGAGGGAATAGCGATGGGATAATTATATCTATCAAAAAGGGCGAGATGAGTGGTATAATAACAGAGATAGAGAATAAGTTAAATGAATCAAGGGATTTCTTCAGAGGAGCAAAAGTAAAGGAAATATCAGGAGAAGAGCTCGACTTTGATAGTTTAAAGAGCATAGAGGATATACTGGTAAACAAATACGGAATGGTAGTTCTAGACAGCTCAGAGGTTGAAATCAAGAAAAACAGAAGAAAGTCTAGGGCCGAGAAGTCCAAGAAGATAGAGAAAGGCAGCTTTGTGGAGAACATGTTGAAAGCAAATTCAAAAGAAGGAAAAACCAAGTTCATAGAGGCGACTGTCAGGTCAGGGCAGCTTATAGAGTACAGTGGCAATATAGTGGTGCTAGGCGATGTAAATCCAGGTGGAGTACTTTCAGCCAGTGGAAATATAATTGTGCTGGGAGCGCTTAAGGGAATAGCAAGGGCTGGAAGCGACGGGGACAAGGAAGCTCTTGTGGCGGCTTTTAGCCTGGAGCCTACTCAGCTTCAAATAGCCGACGTGATCTCTAGGAAGCCGGACGAAGAAGTAGATAAGCCGGAATGGCCTGAAATAGCCAAGATTCAAGATGGAATGATAGTAATAGAATCTTATTTAAAGAGAAATTCAAGAAAATAGGGAGGAAAAAAGATGGGAGAGGTTATAGTTATCACTTCAGGAAAGGGTGGCGTTGGAAAGACGACAACCACAGCTAACATAGGCACAGGACTTGCGATAGAAGGAAAGTCAGTGGCAATACTGGATGCGGATATAGGGCTTAGAAACCTGGATGTGGTCATGGGGCTTGAGAACAGAATAGTCTACGATATAGTCGACGTGGTCGAAGGAAACTGCAAGCTCAAGCAAGGGCTTATAAAAGACAAGAGACATGAGAACCTGTTTCTGCTCCCGGCAGCTCAGACAAAAGACAAGACAGCTATAAATCCAGAACAGATGAAATCCCTAGTTGGAGAGCTAAAGGAGATGGTGGACTACGTAATAGTGGACTGTCCTGCTGGAATAGAGCAAGGATTCCAGAACGCCATATCTGGGGCTGACAGAGCTATAGTTGTGACTACGCCGGAAGTTTCAGCCGTGAGAGACGCCGACAGGATAATAGGGCTCTTGGAGGCAAATGGGTTGGAAAATCCAAAACTGATAGTCAACAGAATTAAGCAGGACATGGTAAACCGTGGCGACATGATGAACATAGATGACATGATAGAGATATTGGCTATAGACCTTATAGGTGTCGTTCCAGACGACGAGTTTATAGTTATATCTAGCAACAAGGGGGAGCCAGCGGTCCTAGACTCTAACTCCATGGCTGGAAAGGCATACAGAAACATAGTGAAGAGGGTTATGGGAGAAGAAGTCCCACTTATGAACCTAGACGTAGAAGAAGGGTTTATAGATAAATTCAAGAAGCTGTTCTTCAATAAGAAGTAGAGGGGGTGTTGTTTTGGAGATTTTCAAGTTTTTTAGCAAAGAGAAAAAAAGCAAGAATGTAGCCAAAGAAAGGCTGAAACTGGTACTTATACACGACAGAAACAATGTCTCCCCAATACTTCTAGAGAACATAAAGCACGACATAATAGAAGCTGTTTCAAAGTATATGGAGATAGATGGAGAGGGAATGGATCTGAAATTCAGCAGAACTAAGAGAGACATAGACAGCGCTCCAATATCTGCGTTAGTGGCCAATATTCCGATAGTTAAAATAAAGGAAGACAATTCAAAGTAGAGTGCGGACATTCCGCGCTCTATTCTTTTGGTCTTTTGCTGTATTAAATAGAGCTGAAAAGTGATAAAATAATTTCAGAGAGCTATAGAAAGGGAAGGTAATTCGATGAAAAACGAGAATATAGAGAGAATACTTTTAGAAGTAGAAAAACCCAGTAGATATGTCGGGGGAGAGATAAACTCGATAAAAAAAGATATAAATGAAAATACTATAAGATTTGTGATGGGATTTCCCGATGTATACGAAGTTGGGATGTCTCACCTTGGATCGCATATACTCTACAACTTGATTAACACGGTTGAAGACGTAGCGTGCGAGAGGGCATATGCACCGTGGATAGATATGGAAGCGAAGATGAGAGAGCACAGCATACCGCTTTACGGACTGGAGAGCGGAGATCCGCTTTCAAAGTTTGACTTTGTTGGATTCACGCTGCAGTACGAGATGAGCTACACCAACATACTGAATATGCTTGAACTCTCCAATATACCGCTTAGATGGAGCGAGAGAGGCGAAGGCGACCCTCTTGTAGTGGCAGGAGGGCCTTGTGCCTACAACCCTGAGCCTCTAGCCAATATAGTGGACTTCTTCGTAATAGGTGAAGGGGAAGAGGTGAACCTTGAAATCCTGGATATATACAGAGAGATGAAAAAGGGCGAGTACACAAGAGAGGCTTATTTGAAGAGGATAGCGCAAGTAGAGGGGATATATGTGCCTAAGTTCTACGAAGCCGAGTACAACGAAGATGGAACGCTTAAGTCCTTCGAGCCTATAAGTGAAGAATTTCCTAAGACTGTTACAAAGAGAATAGTGGAGGACCTGGATAGTGCATATTTCCCAGATAGATTTGTAGTGCCTTATATAGAGTCTGTACACGACAGGGCCATGGTGGAGATATTCAGAGGCTGTACCAGAGGCTGCAGATTCTGTCAGGCTGGTACAATATACAGGCCTATAAGAGAGAGAAGTGTGGAGACTATAATGAATCATTCCAGGACATTGCTCCAAAACACAGGATACGACGAGGTGTCGCTGGCTTCGCTTAGCACAAGCGACTACTCCGACATAGAGGGGCTAGTCTCTAGGATGATGGACGAGTACAAAGACAAGAAGATAGCCTTATCACTTCCTTCACTTAGACTGGACAAATTCCCTATAGAGATGATAGAGGAGATACAGAAAGTCAGAAAGACGGGGCTCACTTTCGCACCAGAGGCCGGCAGCCAGAGGCTCAGAGACGTGATAAACAAGGGCATACAGGAGAGCGACCTTATAGAGTCCACTAGAAACGCCTTCAGAAGAGGCTGGTCTACGGTTAAGCTTTACTTTATGATAGGCCTTCCTACAGAGACAGACGAAGACGTTATGGGTATAAAGGAGCTGGCATATAAAGTAAAAGATGAGTTTTTTGCAATACCGAGAGAAGAGAGAAAGGGTAATCTCAAAGTCACAGCGAGCACTTCGTGTTTTGTACCTAAGCCGTTTACACCTTATCAGTGGTTCCCTCAAGACACGGTTGAGGAGTTCGATAGAAAGACGCTTATGCTCAGGAAAAGCATAAGAGACAGCAAAGTCAACTACAACAGTCACGACAGCAAACTGAGCTTTCTAGAGGCTGTAATAGCTAGGGGAGACAGGAAGATAGGAGAAGTCTTGATAGAGGCCCACAAGAGAGGATGCAGATTCGACGGATGGAGCGAGCACTTCAACTACGAAAAGTGGATGGAGTCTTTCGAATCGCTTGGAATAGACCCTCATTTCTACGCCAACAGAGAAAGAGACTATGAAGAACTGTTCCCTTGGGACTTTATAAACACCGGGGTGACTAAAGAGTACCTCATAAAAGAAAATGAGAAGAGCAAGATGGCGGAACTTACAAAAGACTGTAGGCTTGGATGTACGGGCTGCGGTGTAAACAATACTTTTACAGGTGGGGTTTGTTAATGAAGAATATGAGACTTAAATTCATAAAAAGGGGCAATATGATATATATATCGCATCTAGACCTTATGAGGTTTTTTCAGAGGACTTTCAGAAGAGCTGGAATAATGTTAAGGCATACAGAGGGGTTCAATCCGCAGCCTAAGATGAGCTTTGCCACTGCGCTTGCCCTTGGGACGTCGAGCGACGGGGAATACATGGACGTGGAATTAGATTCAGATATATCTTCGGAAGCGCTTTTGGAAAAGCTAAACGAGAACCTCTCAGAAGACATAAAGATAGTGAAGGTCGCAGAGCGAGAGGGAAAAGAGTCCATAATGTCGCTTATAGAGTGGGGACAGTATGTAGTAAAGGTAGTGCCTAACTCCGAGTACATTTTGGAAGAAGTGCAGAAAAAATTGGACAGCTTCTTGAAGTTGGAAGAAGTGATAGAGCACAAGGAAAAAAAGAAGAAAAACAAAGTGACTACTAGAGAGGTCAACATAAGACCCAATATAAAGAGAGTTGACCTTATGACTGTAGAGAACGGCGAGATCATGATGAATATGTTTCTGAAGACTGGGAGTAACGGCAATCTAAAACCTGAGGTAGTGGTGGCTAAACTGGTGGAGTATGCAGATATGGACTTGGATCTGGAATCTGTGAAAGTTCATAGGGTGGACTTGTTCGTGGAACGAGACGGAAAAATAGTCACACCTATCTAGAAGGAGAATGAAATGAACAAGATCATCGTAGACATAGGGATAAAGGAAAACAGAATAGCTATAATAGAAAATGACGAACTAGCTGAACTATACGTGGAGAGGGAAGACGACAAGAAGCTGAGCGGGAACATATACAAAGGCAGGGTGGTAAATGTGCTTCCGGGAATGGAGGCGGCCTTTGTGGATATAGGGCTTCAAAAGAACGCCTTTCTCTACCTCAAGGATGCAATCCCTGTAGAACTACTGAAGATGGGAAAAAAGAAAGTTGAAGAGCTGTCTATAGCCGATGTAGTCAAAAGAGGCGAAGAAATAGTAGTTCAGATTGTAAAGGAGCCCTTTGAAAGCAAAGGGGCCAGGATTACAAGGTACTTGAGCGTGCCAGGCAGGTATGTGGTGCTCATGCCTTTCAACAGCTATATAGGTGTCTCTAGAAAGATAAGCTCCGATGAAGAGAGGTCGAGGCTTAAGCATCTTGCGGAAGAGATTCTTCCAAAGGGCATGGGATGCATAATCAGGACTGCGAGCGGCGGAATATCAAAAGAAGATCTGGAGTCGGATATAAACTTTCTTGTGAACACCTTTGAAAAGCTGAACACCGAGAGCAAACTGAAAAGACCTCCAAGCCTTCTCTACAGAGAGCTGGACATAATACAGAGGATGGCCAGAGACTATATAGACTCAAGCGTGGACAAGATAGTCGTAAACGACAAGGATAAGTACGAGGAGATAAAGGAGATAACAAGGCTGATATCTCCGGAGTACGAGCAAAAGGTGGAGTACTTTGACGAAAGCCACGACATATTCGGATTCTTGGGCGTGGAGAAGATGATAAGGAATGCCATAAACAGGGTTGTTAGGCTTGAAAACGGAGGCTATATAGTCATAGATGAGACAGAGGCGCTGACTTCCATAGACGTGAACACGGGGAAATTCATAGGAGGCAGAGATCTAGACGACACAGTGGTCCAGATGAACATAGAGGCCGCTGTGGAAATAGCCAAGCAGATAAGGCTTAGGAATATAGGCGGAATAATAATAATAGACTTCATAGATATGAAAGACAAGCGAAATGAGGAATCCGTTATAAGGGCACTTGAAGAGGCGCTTAAAAAAGACAGGACCAAGACAAATGTGCTGGGTATGACGAGGCTCGGGCTTGTGGAGATGACCAGAAAGAAGTCGAGCAGCAGGCTTACATCGAGGCTTCTCAGAAACTGCCCTTACTGCGATGGAAACGGAAAGATAAACTCCGAGGAAGTTGTGGTGACAAATATACAGAACGAAGTCAAGAGGGCGTACAGGAACACCAATGTGGAGGCCATAGTCTTCGAGATAAACCCGCTTGTGAATGAATATATAAAGGAAAAGAAGCACGACTTCGAAGGCGTGCTCAAAGAGAACTTCAACATAGAGATAACGCTGAAGGAAAACAGGGATATATTTTTTGACGAGTTGAAGGTAGTCAGAATGGGCTCTCTTGACTTTGTGAACGCATTTATAGCCGAGAAATATGGCTCAAACTCTTGACAAGAGCCGTATAAATTGATAAAATCCTATATTGTAGGTAGAGCCGCTTGACTGAGGTTTTGAAACCGAAAGGTACCAAAAGTCAGCGAGACTGGATTGAGGAGGTGCATTGAATGTACGCAGTAGTTGAAACAGGTGGAAAGCAGTACAGAGTTGCTGAAGGAGATGTTATCTATGTTGAAAAGCTTGAGGGAGCTCAAGGAGACAGTATAGATCTTTCAAACGTTCTTCTAGTGTCTAACGACGGAGACGTTAAAGTTGGAAAGCCTTATGTTGAAGGAGCGAAAGTAAGCGCTACTATAGAAGACCAAGGTAAAGCTAAGAAGATAATAGTTTTCAAGTTCAAGGCTAAGAAAGACTACAGAAAAAAGCAAGGTCATCGTCAGCCTTACACTAAGCTAAAAATATCTAAAATCAACGGATAATTCATGACTGAAGTAGTTTTATTCAGAGATACAGAGCATAACATAGTCGGTTACGTAGCAGAGGGACACTCGGGGTACGGAGAGCATGGCGAAGACATAGTCTGCGCCGCGATTTCGGTGCTTACGCAGACGGCTCTTCTGTCACTGAACAGAGTATGTGAGATAAGAGAGAAGGATATAGAGTTTGAATTAGAAGATGGATATATAAGAGCTATGCTGAGTGGAGATATCGAGGCGGAAGCCAGAGAGAAGGCCAACATAGTCCTGGGATCTATGACCGTAGGTCTAGAGAGCGTAGCAGAACAGTATCCGGACTTCATAACTCTCAAGTACAGGGAGGTGGACTAGAATGTTAAAGTTAAACTTACAATTATTTGCTACTAAAAAGGGAGTAGGTAGTTCTAAGAACGGTCGTGACAGTGAGTCGAAGAGACTTGGAGTTAAGAGAGCGGACGGACAGGCTATACTAGCAGGAGGAATCCTAGTTAGACAAAGAGGAACTAAGATACACCCAGGTGAGAACGTAGGTAGAGGTGGAGACGACACTCTTTTCGCTAAGATAGACGGTATAGTTAAATTCGAGAGAAAAGGTAGAGACAAGAAACAAGTAAGTGTCTACGCTAAAGAAGCATTATCGTAAACAAGAGGAGCCTATTTATTTTGATATAAGTAGGCTTTTTTTAATATAAAGATAGATTCGAAAACAAGATAGGATGATAAAGATGTTTATAGATATAGCCAAAATCCATCTAAAGGCAGGAAACGGCGGGCATGGAGCCGTGGCCTTTAGAAGAGAAAAATACGAGCCATCTGGAGGACCAGCGGGCGGAGACGGCGGAAACGGCGGGAGCGTAATACTTGAAGTCGACGAGGGACTGAAGACTCTTATGGACTTCAAGTACAAGAAGACGTACAAAGCCGAGTCTGGAGAAGACGGAAGAAACAAGAAGCAGTACGGAAAAGCAGGAGAAGATCTTGTGCTGAAGGTTCCGCCAGGAACTATAGTAAAAGACGAGGAGTCAGGCATAGTGGTAGCTGATCTTCTAGAGCATGGCCAGAGAGCTGTAATAGCCAGAGGAGGAAGAGGCGGAAAGGGAAATGCCAAGTTCGCCAACTCCGTAAGACAGGCCCCTAGATTTGCAGAAGGTGGAACAAAGGGCGAGGAACGCGCTGTAGTGCTTGAGCTGAAGCTACTGGCAGACGTGGGGCTCATAGGGTTCCCAAATGTAGGAAAGTCGACACTGCTCTCTATAATAACAGATGCTAAGCCTAAGATTGCAAATTACCACTTTACCACGCTTACGCCTAACCTAGGTGTAGTACAGGTAGATGACGGGGACAGCTTCGTCATAGCCGACATACCAGGGCTTATAGAGGGAGCGCATGCAGGAGTGGGGCTTGGGCACGAGTTCTTAAGGCATATAGAGAGAACCAGGATTCTAGTCCATATGGTGGACGTCTCGTCTCAAGACGGAAGAGACCCTGTGGAGGACTTCCACAAGATAAACGAAGAGCTTGAAAAGTACAGCGCAAAGCTTGCAGACAAGCCTCAGCTTGTGGTGGCCAACAAGATGGACATACCTGGAGCTGAAGATGGATATGAAAAGCTGAAAGCGGAAGTAGAGAAGTATGGGTACGAAATACTGCCGATATCAGCTGCAACGGCAAAAGGCATAAGGGAACTTGAGTACAAGATTCTCGAGAAGGTAAATGAAGCTGGAGAGCCGGAGCCGCTTTACGAAGAAGTGGACATAGAGAAAGTCTACAGCTTAAGTGAAAAAGACAGTGAGGTTAGAGTCACTAAAGAGGGAGATATATACTATGTAGACGGATATCCTATACAGAAGCTTATGGACTCTACGAATCTAGACGACTTGGATTCTCTTAGAAACTTCCAGGAGGTAATCAGGAAGAAAGGCATCATAGAGGAGCTAAAAGAGCTTGGAATACAGGAAGAAGACATAGTCAATATCTGCGGATATGAATTTGAGTTTTTTGATTAGGAGGAGGATCGAGCTTGATAAAGGGAAAACAGCGTAGCTATCTGAAGTCGCTTGCAAACACCATGAACCCTATAATGCAGATAGGGAAAGGCGGAGTGAGCGAGACTGTGCTAGATCAAATAGATGATCTGCTTGAAGCTAGAGAACTTATAAAGATAAGCATACTCAACAACGCAGGACTAGATGCGAAAGAAGTTGCAGTGGAAGTCTGCGAGCAGTTAGGGGCGGAGTATGTTCAGAGCATGGGCAGCAAGATAGTGATATACAGAAGGTCTGAAGAAAATCAGAAGATACAACTTCCAAGATAAGGGCTGAAAAGCTCTTATTTTTTTACGGAATACTATGGTATAATATAAGGATAAACATTTTAGGGGGATTTATATGAAGCGATATGGGATAATGGGAGGCACGTTCGATCCTATACATATAGGACATCTATTCGTAGCAGAGGAAATAAGATGTCACTTCCATCTAGACAAGATAATATTTGTACCCAATGGCAATCCGCCACACAAGGAGAGTGTGACAGATAAGCATTTGAGATTTGAGATGGTCGAAATAGCCATAGCAGACAATCCTAATTTCGAGATTTCGGACATAGAGATGCATGGCGACAGTCACATATACACAATAGACACCATAAAGCGTCTTAAAGAAAAAGACCCTCAGAATGAATACCACTTTATATTCGGAAGCGATTCTCTCTACGACCTTCCAAAGTGGAAAAGCTACAGCGAGCTTATGGAACTCTGCAACTTCATAGCTATAGGAAGACCGGGATTCAAGACATCGGATATAGACATTCCAGAAGAGTACAGGGGAAAAGTGGAGATACTCAACACTCTGGAGATACCGGTAGACTCTACCAATATAAGGAGTAGAGTCTTAGAAGGGAAAAATATAAAGTATTTGGTGAGTTCCGGGGTGGAAAAATATATATATGATAAAAAAATTTACATGGGAGCTGGGATATGATAGATCGTATTAAGCGAGATGCAGAGTGCTACTTGAGCGAATCAAGGTATAATCATACTTTAGGCGTCATGAATGAGGCTATAAGGCTGGCTGAAAGATATGGAGAAGACAGAGAAAAGGCAGCAGTTGCAGCGCTTCTTCATGATCTGGGCAAGTCCAAGAGGATATATGAATTATTGAAACTAGACTGTAGTTCTGATATAATCTTAGAAGAAAATTTAAAAAAGAATGGTGCACTGTATCATGCGGTTGCAAGTAGGATGGTAGCGGAGAGAAGGTACTCAATAAGTGATAGTGATATACTGAATGCTGTCAGATATCATACTACAGGGAGACCGAACATGACGAATCTAGAAAAAATAGTTTATCTTGCAGATTATATAGAGCCAGGAAGGGATTTCCCAGGAGTTGAAGAAATGAGGAAGATCTCTTATGAAGACCTCGACAGGGCGATGCTCTGCGCGCTTGAGAATACGATTGTCCATGTTGTCTCAAATGGGCAGATACTGCACGAGGACACAGTGAGATCTAGGAACTATATACTGGCTAGATTGACAAAATTGGGAGTGAAAAAATGAAGAGATTTTTAAGAGTGTTTTTTTCTTGGCTTGTAATTTTTTCTGTAGTAATAGGCGGGGGAGTCTACTTGATATCTGAAAAGCTGATGCCTAAAGTTGGGTCTGTTGAGCTAAATGATATAGAAGAGCCTAAAGACGAACTGACATTTCTGGTGATGGGTGTAGACGCGCCAGACAAGGAGTCGGCTGAAAAGCAGAGGACCGACACCATAATGCTTTGTAGGTATGTTCCAGACACCGGAAAGATAGCTGTGCTGTCTATCCCAAGAGATACAAGGACTCTTATCCCTGGACATGGCAGAGACAAGCTAAACCATGCTCATGCCTATGGAGGCCCGGAGCTTACTGTCAGAGCTGTGAACAATTTGCTGGATATGAACATAAAGCACTATGTCCGTGTTGACTACAATCTTGTGAACGAAGTTGTAGACAGTTTAGGCGGAGTTGAAGTAGATGTGCCTATGGACATGTACTACAATGACCCTTATGCAGATCCTCCCCTTGAAATAGACATAGAGGAAGGACTTCAGACTCTAGATGGAGACAAGGCAATGCAGTTCTTAAGGTTTAGAAAGGGATACTCGAATCAAGACCTTGGAAGAATAGAAGCCCAGCAAGACTTTATAAAGAGCGCAATAGACAAGGCTATGTCTCCGAAAAATATAATAAAGCTGCCATCTATGATAAAAGCGGGAACAGACAATATAGACACGAATATTCCTCTGACTACAATGCTGTCTTACGTCATGGACATGAAGAATATAAATACAGAGAACATTCAAATGGCTACATTGCCTGGGGAGCCGGACATGATAGACGAAGTTTCATACTTTCTGATAGACGAGGATGCGTCCTCGACACTTATGGACAGGCTGTTTTACAATAGAGAGGTAGTCAGCATAGAAGATTTACAAGATGGAGAAAATGAAGAAAACCAGGAGGAGATATACTAGTGGAATTGACAAAAGAGGTTAAATTAATAGTAAATGCGGCACAGGACAAGAAGGCTTTTGACATAAACGTACTCAACATAGCAGGACTAAGCTCGATTGCAGACTACTTTGTAGTTGCGAGCGGAAACAATGAAAGACAGGCTGTTGCAATAGCCGATGAGATAGAGGACAGGATGTCGGAAATAGGGCTTGAACCTTTAAACAAAGAGGGGCATCAGACAGGAAGATGGGTGCTGCTAGACTATGGAGATATAATAGTCCATGTGTTCCACAGAGAAGAGAGAGAATTCTACAATCTAGAGAAGCTTTGGGTAGACGCTGAGTCTATTGAAATAGAAGATATAATATAGAGGGGGAATTGCAATGTTACAAGCAGTAGCTACAAAGAAGGCACCTGGAGCAATAGGGCCTTATTCTCAGGCGATAAAGATATCGAATATGATCTACACGTCTGGACAGCTGGGTATGGACCCAGAGACAGGAGAGATACTGAGTGGAGACATAAAAGTAGAGACAAAGAGAGCTCTAGACAACCTAGTTGCAATACTAGAGGAAGCTGGAACTTCGCTGGACAAGGTTGTGAAGACGACTGTGTTTGTAAAAGACATGAACGACTTTGCCATGGTGAACGAGGTCTATGGTGAGTACTTCAGCGACCACAAGCCGGCCAGATCTTGCGTGGAAGTTGCGAGACTGCCTAAAGACGGAAATGTAGAGATAGAAGCGATAGCCTTACTTTAAAAAATAAAGGGATGCCCTGTGGGCACCCCTTATTTTTTTGCACTGGCTTTAGATTTACGTCTCTTTTTTCTCTTTCTGTATACATATATTATTCTAATCAAGATCAGCGTGACCAAAGCTCCAGTACCCAAGAGTACAAAGAACATACTGCGCTCAGACGCTGGTTTATCAGCTTCTAGGCTTTCGTTTGAGACTATTTTGCTAGAAGCTAGAAGCTTTCCGTCGTAGCTGTAGACGACTTCGCCGATAGTGTCCCCTGGTCTGATTGGTGTAGACAGCTTAGGGGAGAGGGAGATATTCTTTTCAATGCGGGCAGTCGCGTTGGCTGGCAGTTTACAGTAGACATCCTCTACAACAGATCCTTTCAAAAGCCTGTTGTTCCAGCTCAGATTTTCGGCAATCTCTCCCTTGCTTGCTATCTTCTGCTCTTGGAAGTTTTCAAAGCCGTAGTCTAAAAGCTTGTGGGTATCCACATATAGATTCTGCTTGTCTGTCTTAAGTACAACGCTTATGTATTCGGTTCCGTTTCTGCTGGCAGACGCCACAAGGCAGTGCTGTGCATCATCGGTATATCCTGTTTTTATGCCGGTTACACCCTCGTACATTATGGGAACTTGCTTTCCGTTTACATCTATCATCCTTCCGCTGTAGAGCAGCTTGTTGCTGTTGTTTAGGTATCTCTGCTCTTCCTTTGCGTTGGTCGGAGGAATTACGCTGTTGGTTCTAGATACGAATTGTCTAAACTGGCTATTCTCCATTCCATACTTTGCAATCAATGCAAGGTCGTGAGCTGTGGTGACATGGTTCGCGTCGGGGAGTCCATTCGGATTTACGAAGACCGTATTGCTGGCCCCTATCTCTTTTGCCTTTGAAGTCATAAGTGCTCCAAACTCCTCTACAGATCCAGATATGTGCTTGGCTATGACCAAGGCAGCATCGTTTGCAGATTCAAGCATGAGTGCATTTAAAAGCTGCTCCATAGTCAGAACTTCACCTGGCTCTAGAGCTATATGAGAGCCTTCGACTTCGAAAGGAGTCTTGGAGTCCACTGTAACCTTCTCGTTCAAGTCGGAGTGCTCAAGCGCAAGTATCAGAGTCATGATTTTAGTAGTGCTTGCAGGGTACATGGACTTGTCCTCGTCTTTAGAGTATAGAACCTGACCGGTGCTTCCATCTATCAAGATAGCAGACTCTGCTTTCAGCTCCAAGTCTTCGCCAGAGGCATATGAACCAGCAGCTGCAAGAAAAATAGATATTATCAAGATTATTTTAGATATTTTTTTCAAATAATCACCTCCTACAATACTATAGTATATAAAAAAATGGACAGGAATAGAATAGTCTTGCTGAAAATATATTTAGAGGATTTTCTGTAAATGCAGAGTATATTGAAGTCAGGGTCAATATTTTAGTTTATTACTTTGAGGAGGGGACGGGATGCCTAGCTTTACAAAAAAGCAACAAATCGCTATACTTATAGTTGGAGCTTTATTGATTTTTATTCTTAGTTTCAAAGCTCTAGACATGGAAGAAAAGGCTGAAGATACTCATTTCAGGGAAATAGAGTTTTCCGAGAAACACAGCTCGGACGAGCTTTCAAGTCAAGGTGAAACTGAAGAAGCCAGAAAAGATGAGACGACAGAGTTTGTGGTATATGTAAAAGGAGCAGTAAAGTACCCTGGAATACTTGTAGTGGAGGAAGGGACAAGGCTGGCGGATGTTGTAGAACTCGCAGGGGGTCCAGAGGAAGGGGCCGACTTCAATATGGTGAATCTGGCCAAGAAGGTCCAAGACGAGGAAATGATACACATACCCTACGCTGGGGAAGAGCTGACGACGCAGCCATTAGGAGAAACCGAAGCTACAGCCGGGACAACGAGCGGTGGAAATGAAAAGGTAAATATAAATAAGGCATCAGAGGAAGAGCTTAAATCCCTCCCGGGGATAGGGGAGGTTACAGCTCGGAAGATAGTAGACCACAGAGCGTCCAGCCCATTTAAGGCGGTTGAAGATATAATGGACGTATCGGGAATAGGCGAGAAGAAATTTGAAGCCATAAAAGACAATATAACTGTAAACTAGGAGGAGTTATAGATGGGAAAACAAAAGAGACTTACAGAACTGACTAAGAGCGCAGGTTGAGCGGCCAAAATAGGTCCTGATACCTTGGCGCAAGTTTTGTGCCAGTTACCAAAAGCAGATAGAGATGAAAATTTACTTGTGGGGATAGAGACTTCGGACGATGCGGCCGTCTATAAGCTAGATGAAGACAGAGCTATGATACAGACAGTGGACTTCTTCACGCCTGTGGTAGACGACCCTTATACCTACGGCCAGATAGCCGCTACAAACTCTCTAAGCGACGTGTACGCCATGGGAGGGGAGCCGGCGCTTGCAATGAATATAATATGCTTCCCAAGCTGCCTTTCGCCTGATGTGATGGCCGAGATACTGAAAGGCGGGCACGACAAGATAAGAGAAGCTGGAGCTATTCTGATAGGAGGCCATACAGTAGAGGACGATGAGCCTAAGTACGGGCTTTGCGCCACAGGCTTTGTGCACCCTAAAGACGTGCTTCCGAACAGCACTGCAAAAGTAGGCGACGTGCTTGTGATCACAAAGCCAGTAGGAGTGGGGATAGTGAATACTGCCATAAAAGCCCAGTTTGCGGAAGAGGACGTATACAACGAGGCGGTAAAGAATATGGTGACGCTGAACAAGTTTGCCAAAGACGCCATGATGAAAGTAGGAGCCAATTCATGTACAGATGTGACTGGATTCGGGCTCTTAGGCCATTCGCTTGAGATGGCAGAGGGAAGCGGAGTCACAATAAAGCTGAATGCGGGAAGTATACCGATACTTCGTGGAGCAGAAGAGTTTGCCAAGATGGGGCTTGTACCGGAGGGAACTTACGCAAACGAGAGGTTTATAGGAGACAAGGTGGAGTTTAAAGCTGATATAGAGAGACATACAAAGGACATACTCTTCGACCCTCAGACTTCAGGAGGACTGCTTATATCTCTAGACAGAGACAAGGTGGAGTCGCTACTTGCAGAGCTAGAGGGCAGCGAGACGGCCTATGCAGTTGTGGGAGAAGTCGTAGAGAAGTCGGAAAAGGTCATCATAGTTGAATAATATCTTGAGGAGCTGATTTGATGGGAGAGAATATCTACAGCAAGATACCTAAAGTGGACGCTGTGCTTGAAATAGAGGATATAAAGAAGCTTATAGAGAAGACTTCTAGAAACCTTGTAATGGAGTCTATAAGAGAGGAACTGGACGGGATAAGAAAGAGCATATCCAAGACTACAGACATGGAGTCTCTAGAGAGACGAATAGCTGCACTATCGGACTCCATAGTCTCAAGGACTGAGGGCAAGTTCGAGAACAAGTTCAAGAGGACTGTGAACGCAACAGGAGTTGTCATACACACCAATCTAGGAAGGTCGCTTATAAGCAAAGAGGTCATGGACAATGTCTATGACCTTGCGACTAACTACTCTAACTTGGAATTTGACTTAGAGACAGGAGAGCGAGGATCTAGATACAGCCATCTAGTGGACATGATAAAGAGGATAACAGGTGCGGAAGATGCGCTAGTCGTAAACAACAATGCCGCAGCTGTAGTACTGGTTCTTTCGGCTATGGCAAAGGGCAAGGAAGTCATAACCTCTAGAGGAGAGCTGGTAGAGATAGGCGGGTCTTTCAGAATTCCCGAGGTTATGGAGCAGAGCGGGGCTACTCTTGTAGACGTTGGAGCCACCAACAAGACTCATATAGAGGACTACAGACGCGCTGTGACTGAAAATACAGGGGCGCTTCTGAAAGTCCACACCAGCAACTACAGGATAGTTGGATTCACCGAAAGCCTTTCGCTAGAAGAGATAGTGGCTCTAGGAAACGAAGCTTCCATACCTGTAATAGAGGATTTGGGAAGCGGAGTGCTTATAGACTTCAGCAAGTACGGCCTTGAGTATGAGCCAACTGTGCAGGACTCTGTAGACGCAGGGGTAGACGTGATCACATTCAGCGGAGACAAACTGCTAGGAGGCCCTCAGGCAGGCATAATAGTGGGCAAGTCCGAGTATATAAAGATAATGAAGAAGCATCCCCTGAACAGAGCTTTCAGGATAGACAAGTTCACTATAGCGGCGCTTGAGGGGACTATGAAGATGTATCTTTCAGAGGAAAGAGCTGTGTCAAATATCCCGACACTAAAGTTGCTTACTCAGGACATAGGAGAGATAGAGTCTAGAGCCAAGGCGCTTATGGAGAAAGTCGACGGTATAGATGCACACGGTGTAAAAGTGGAGATTGTAGACGAATACTCTCAAGTTGGAGGAGGCTCCATGCCGCTCGAGAGGATACCTACCAAGGCCCTGAAGCTGAATTCGGAGTCATTGAACATAGGTAAACTTGAGAAGGGGCTTAGACAGTTGGAAACGCCTATAATCACAAGGCTGTACAAAGACAGCATTTACATGGATATGAGAACTGTAAGAGACGATGAAGTAGATCTGATATCCAGGGGTCTAGAGAAGGCCATAGAGAGACTGTAGGAGGAAAGCATGAAGAATATAATAGTTGGAACGGCTGGTCATATAGACCACGGGAAGAGCACACTTATAAAGGCCATAACAGGAAGGGCCACAGATAGGCTGAAAGAGGAAGTGGAGAGAGGTATATCCATAGAGCTGGGATTTACCTACTTCGACCTTCCAAGCGGAAGAAGAGCTGGGATAGTAGATGTTCCAGGGCATGAAAAGTTCATAAAGAACATGCTTGCAGGTATAACAGGCATAGACATTGTAGTGCTCGTAGTTGCCGCAGACGAGGGAATAATGCCTCAGACAAAGGAGCATCTTGACATACTGAACCTGCTTGGAATCAAGAAGGGGATAATAGCCGTGACCAAGATGGACTCTGTGGACGAAGAGTGGCTCGAGCTTGTGATGGAAGACATAAGAGAAGGAGTGCAGGACACCTTCCTGGAAGACGCCGAGATGATACCGGTTTCCTCGACAGAGAAGACAGGAATATCAGAGCTGGTTTCAAAGATAGACGAGATAACTGAAACTGTTGAAGACAGGGACATATACGACACTCCTAGGCTTCCGGTGGACAGGGTGTTTACTATATCGGGATTCGGGACAGTAGTAACAGGCACGCTTATAGCCGGAAAGTTCAAGGTCGGAGACGAAGTAGAGGTGTTCCCAAAGGAGCTCCCGGGCAGGATAAGGTCTATACAGGTTCACGGGGAGAGTGAAGAAGAGGCATATGCTGGACAGAGGGTGGCTATAAACGTGGTCGGACCAAAGAAGAGCGAGATAGACAGAGGAGATGTAATAGCGCCAAAGGGATCTATGGAGCCTAGCATGATGCTCGACGTAAAGCTGAGGCTTCTGGCTGATGCACAGAGGATAATAGAGAATAGAACAAGAGTGAGGCTTTACATCGGCTCAAGTGAAGTGCTGTGCAGAGTGGTACTTCTAGATGTGGAGAACTTGACTCCGGGAGACGAGTGCTACGCCCAGCTTAGGCTTGAAGAGCCAATAGTGGCGAAGCGTGGAGACAGGTTTATACTGAGATTCTACTCTCCTATGATGACAATAGGCGGAGGAATCGTGCTAGACCCCAATCCAAGCAAGAAGAAGCGATTTGAAGACAGCACTATAGAGGAGCTTAAGCTAAAGGAGAAGGGTGATCCGCTGGAGATATTCGGAGATATAATAAGGTCTAAGAGCTCAGAGTTCCCGAGCATAAAAGAGCTCTCTACAGCTACTACAAGTCCAGAGGACAAGCTGGAGAAGATGGTGGAAGAGCTAGTGGAGAAAGGCAGCGTGGTGGCATTTGACCTATCCAAAGAAAGGCATGTCGTAAGCAGGTCTTACTTTGACGAGATGAGAGACAGAATAGCAAAGGATATAGATGCATACCACAAGAAATACCCACTCAGGGCTGGGATTTCCAAAGAAGAGGTCAGGAGTAAGTACTTGAAGGGAGCTAAGCAGAGAGTGGGCGATCTCTTTATAGCCAAGCTTGTAGACGAGCAGGTACTCAGAGATCTGAATGACAAAGTTTCACTTTTAGAGTTCGAAGTTGATTACAGCGGCGAATACAAGGATATAAAGGAATATATAGAGAGTGCTTATGCCCAGAATAGGTTTGGAAACCTGAAGAGAGAAGATGTGACAAAAGAACTGCTGAAAAAGCATAAAAAGCTGATAGTGGATCAGGTTTTTGAGTCGCTCTTTGAAAACGATATTCTGAGGAAGCTAAAAGACGAGGTGATACTCGACACAGCTTGCTTTGAAGAAGCCAAGACTAAAATAGTCGACTACTTAAAGCAGAACGGGGAAGTGGCTGTAGGAGAGATAAGAGATCTTCTAGACACCAATAGAAAGGTTGCACTCTCGGTGGTAGAGACGCTAGACGATTTAAAGGTTACAAAGCGAGAAGGAGACAAGAGAGTTTTAGTTTAATGAGAGAGGTGTTCCTATGCAGAAGATTCTGATAGTAGATGATGAACCGATTTTAGTCAAGGGACTTAAGTACAGCTTAGAGCAGGACGGCTACGAAGTGGAAGTGGCTTACGATGGGATAGACGCGCTTGAGAAAGAGGCCGAGAAGGAGTACGACCTAGTCATACTGGACATAATGCTGCCAGAGATAGACGGCCTTGAAGTCTGCCAGAGGATAAGGGAGAGGTCGGAAGTGCCTATAATAATGCTTACGGCTAAAAACGAAGACATAGACAAGATACTCGGGCTTGAGCACGGTGCAGACGACTACATGACAAAGCCGTTCAACATACTCGAGCTGAAGGTCAGGATAAAGGCCATACTGAGAAGGATGACCAAGAAAGACACGAATATAATAAACCAAGAGATAAAGGTTGAGGACTTTACGATAAATACACTTGGAAGGAAGGTCACAGTTTCAGGCAAAGAAGTCAACCTGACAGCCAAGGAGTTCGACCTGCTGCTGCTATTGGCTTCGAATCCAGGCAAGGTCTTTACGAGAGAAGAGCTCCTAGAGGTGATATGGGGGTATGAGTACTTTGGGGATCTGAGGACTGTAGATGTCCACATAAGAAGGCTTAGGGAGAAGATAGAGAAAAACTCCAGTCAGGCCGAGTATATACTGACGAAGTGGGGTGTTGGCTATTATTTTAAGGGCGTACAACACGAGTAAGCAGAAATCATTTATGAGCGTGAGGTGGAAGCTCATAACGATGTACCTATCCATGCTGGTTATACTCTTGATTTTTATGAATATAGCTATAAGTGGGATAGTCAGAGAGAACTATATAAAAGAGAGAAGAGAAACTTTCGACCTGAGACTTGAGTCTATCGCCGGAAGCCTTAGGTACTACATGGCCACGGGCGAAATCGACAAGTACAGAGACCAGATAAACAGCATACTCACACTCTATGGAAGGGACTCAGATTCAGATATATTTTTGCTGGATAGGGACAACATAATAGTGGGAAGTTCAAATGGCATGTCCATAGGGAATACAAAAGACGACTATATAGTCAAAAGGGCCTTTCTGGGGGAAAGTGAATTTGAGATAAACACCTTGGACCAGGAGATAATGAATATAGCCTACCCTATAATGTCGGCTAGGGATGTGATAGGAGTTGTATACGTGGTGTCTTCTATAGGGGATATATACGACAGCATAAATTACCTGGACAAGGGGCTTGTGATAGTCTCTCTAGTTGGAATAGCTATAATGGCCATAGTCAAGTTTGGATTTACCGGATATGTCTTGCGGCCGCTGGACAGCTTTTCAGAGGCGATACTCAGGATATCGGAAGGCGATCTAGACTACAAGATAGAGATAAATACAAACGACGAGTTCAACGACCTGGCCGAGACATTCAACTCCATGACGCATAAGCTCAAGGAAGCGGACTCGCATAGAAAGGACTTTATAGCCTATGTCTCTCATGAACTCAAGACTCCTTTGAGTACAATAAAGCTTCTCTCGGAGACCATGGTTCATGACGAAAATATGAATATAGACATATGCAAGGAGTTTATGGAGGACATATCCTCAGAGTCGGACAGACTCACCAATATAGTTAACGACTTGCTTACGCTTATGGAGCTTGAGATAACAGAGATGAAGATAGACTTTGAGATGGCCAACTTAAAGGCCATAGCCGAGAAAGTGCATTCCAATATGACTCACCTTGCGGCAGAGAAAGACATAGACTTCAGGTTAAGCGTTGCAGAGGAGCTGGAGTTTAAGTTTGATCCAGACAGGATAAAGCAGACTTTGATAAATATAATATCAAACGCCATAAAGTACACAGACAGAGGCGGCACGGTGGAGCTTAAGCTCTACAGCGAGTACGACAGTGTAGTTGTAGAGATATCAGACAACGGAATAGGAATTCCGGAGGAGAGCTTGCCTCATATATTCGACAGGTTCTACAGGGTGGACAAGGCCAGGGCAAGAGCTACTGGAGGATCGGGGCTTGGGCTTTCGATAGCCAACCAGATAGTCAGCCTCCACGGTGGAAAGATAGAAGTTGAGAGCAAGCTGGGCGAAGGTACGACTATAAAGATAAGGCTTCCATATGTGGTTTAGAGACAGCCGGTCTAAATTTCGCTTCAAGTATTGACAAATTCTATAGATGTGTTAAAATTATATTTGTTCTCGTAGAACATATATAGTTTGGGGGTAGATGAGTCCTGGTGGGCTCTCTGGTCTTCAAAACCAGCGTGAGGCGTTAAGAGCGTCTTAGGTGAGTTCGATTCTCACATACTCCCGCCATAGTGAAATAGCGACTTAGAGGGTCGCTTTTTTTATTTAAATAAAAAACTTTAAATAAATGGTGCAATTAAATGAAAGCTGTGTTATAATGAGATACAAGGTTAATTCAATGGAAAATATTACTTCATATTTCAGTAGTTTCTGATTTAGACTATTTGTATCTTCAGAAATTTTATGACTAACATTTTTTAAAGAATTACAAAAATAAAATTTTGGAGGTACTACAACATGAATGGTACAGTAAAATGGTTTAACTCAGAAAAAGGATTTGGATTTATAACAGGAGAAGACGGAGTAGATGTATTCGCTCACTTTTCACAAATAAACAAAGACGGATTCAAAACTCTAGAAGAAGGACAAGCAGTTAGCTTTGACCTAGTTCAAGGAGCTAAAGGTCCTCAAGCTGAGAGCATCGAAGTATTATAGTAAATATTCGATAGAAATCAACCCTTTAAAGAGAAATCTTTAAAGGGTTTTTTGATTTTTGATCAAGGGGGAAGTGTTGTTGGAAGGGAAAAGCAGAAGCAATATAAAAGTGGGCTCGAAAGTGAGAGTAGTCCAAAAGCAGGACCAGAGGTCGGGGAAGCTGACAGAGGGAGTAGTGTCAAAGCTGCTTACAAAATCCCCAAACCATCCTCACGGCATAAAAGTCATGCTGGAAAGCGGAATTGTAGGCAGAGTTAAAGAGGTAATTTAGGGGATGCCGCTCTTCAAAATATATTTTTGTTGCATAATTTAATATAATATTATAAATATTAGACTCAAGTTTGGGTATAGACTTAATGTATTTGAAAATATGCAATGAATGTTTTGCGAGGGGAGTTCTAAATGGATAAAGGCAAAGAAAAAAACGTAATGGTATGTGTCACTCAGCAGAAAACCTGTGAAAGACTTATAATGAGCGGCTATACGAAAAAGGGGAAAGACGGACAGCTCCATGTGATAAACGTTGTAAACGAAAATCAGAACTTCTTAGACAAAGTGGATGAAGCAGATGCGCTTGAATATCTATTTCAGGTGTCTAAGAGAGCGGGAGCGGACCTGATGGTCATAAGGGCGGAAGATGTGATAAAGGCCATGGCCGACTTCGCTAAAGACGAGAAAGTTACCCATATAGTGCTTGGGGCTTCGCCTCAGTCTGGAGACGAGGATACGCACCCTATAGCAAAAAAGCTGAAAAAATATTTAAAAGATGTAGAATATATTATAGTATAGAGAGGATAATGCGTATGCATTATCTTTTTTATGTATAGAAAGGGGAATAGCTGTGAAGATAAACTACATACTGGGAAGAGCTTCTACCGGAAAGAGCCACGAGCTGATGAGTCGAATAGCTTCCGACATAGGTGATGAAAGCGTGGAAAAGGTGATACTCTTGGTGCCTGAGCAGTACACGCTTCACGCCGAGTACGAGCTTATAAACAAGATGAAGCTGAGTGGGCTTATAAAGGCTGAAGTCCTGAGCTTCAAGAGACTTGCCTACAGGCTTATATCCAATTCGAGTCAGAACCATATAGATGAAATAGGGAAGTACATGCTTTTGAACAAGGTCATAGACTCCAAGTCGCAGGAGCTAAAGGTGTTTAAAGAAGGCGGGAAGAAAGGTGTATTAAGCGAGATACTCTCTCTTTTAAACCACTTCAAGCAAAACAACATATACTCGGATGATATAGCGACTAGGCTAGATGCTTTGGAGGAATCTCTCTTCAAGAGCAAGCTAGAGGATCTATCCCTTATATACGAGTCTTTTTCAAAAGAGATGGAGGGCGTATATGTAGACGACAGAGACATACTGAATATAGCTATAGAGGAGATATCGAAAAGTTCATTTTTGGATGGAGCCAGAATATATATAGACGGGTTTAACTCTTTCTCGGGTCAGGAGTACAGCATGATATCGGAGATACTTAAAAAAGTGCCAGCTTTGACTGTGGCGCTTGCAGGCTCGAAAAGAGGAAGGGATTACGACCTCTTCGCCCCTGTGGAAGGTACCCTCGCTTTTTTGAAGAAGATAGAACTGGAGTCGGGAGCTGAAAGCGATACGATTTGGCTAGAGAAGGTGGTTGAGAAGGCACCAGAGCTTGAGCATATAGAGAGAGAGCTCTACTCCTATCCCTACAGCGCTTGGAACAAAGATGTAGAAAACATAAGGATAATGACCGGTCTAAACAGAAATAGCGAGATAGAGAATATTGCCAGAGAGATACGCTCACTTGCGAGGGACTATGGTATGAGGTGGCGGGACATGCTGGTGGTTTCGAGCAATATGAACATATACCAGTCCATACTGAAGAGGGTTTTTGCCGAGTACGAAATACCGTATTTTCTAGACGAGACAAGGGATATAACAGGACATGGGCTTATAAGGTATGTCACCTCGACTTTGAGCGCCATAGTCAAGAACTTCAGGTACGACGAGGTATTCAAGGCCCTCAAGACAGGTTTCGGATGCCTTGACAGCGAAGAGGTGGAGCTGCTGGAGAACTACGTGCTGGAGTTCGGCATAAAGAGCGAGCGCTGGTTTAAAGCTTTTGAAAAACCAGTGGAGAACATAGAGAGGATAGAGCTTATAAGGAGAAAATATATCGAGAGCGTAGAGAATCTAAGGGAAAGCATCTACAGAAAGACAAGCATAGAGGAGATAAACAGGGCTATCTTTAGCCATCTGATCGGAGTAGGTGCAAAAGGGAAGGTGGACGCTCTTATAGAGGAGCAGAAAGAGAACGGCAGGCTGGATATGGCCAACGAGTCGGCGCAGATATGGAATATACTTGTGGACGTGCTGGAGCAGATGAACAGTATACTGGGTAGCAAGAAGTCCACTGCAAAAAACTATCTGCAAAACCTGGAAGCAGGGCTTATGAACTACGAGTTGGGGATAATACCTCCTTCACTAGACCAGGTCATGATAGGAAATCTGGAGAGGTCAAGGAGCAGGGACATAAAGGCCATATTCGTAATAGGGGTGAACGACGGAATACTTCCCTCCATAATCTCGGACTCAGGGGTTCTGAGCGAAGACGAGCGACTGGGAGTAGTGGAGCTTGGGCTGGACATAAAGCTGGACAGCGAAAAGAAGATGCAAGACGAGAAATTCCTGATATACTCCTGCCTGACAAAGCCCAAAGAAAAACTCTATATGACCTACGCCCTTTCAGACAACGAGGGCAAGGCGCTAAGGCCTTCGACGCTGGTGGACAGGATGAAGAATGTATTTCCAAAGCTTGAAGTGGAGAGCGAGCTAGACAGAGGCGGAAAAGAGGAGATGGAGATTGTGTCCACGCCAGTCTCCACAGTCAAACACTTGGTGAACGAGCTTAGGAAATTTGTGGACGGAGCTGAAATCTCCGAGAACTGGCTTGAAATCTACTCCTGGTACAGGGATAGCGAGGAGTACAGCGAGATGGCCGGGCAGATACTGGAGTCGCTGTTCTACAGCAATCAGCAGGACTATCTGGAGCATGGAAGGGCCAGAGAGATATACCCGCTTCCCCTGAAGACAAGCATATCCAGGATAGAGAACTTCATAAAATGCCCGTTCTCCCACTTTGTGAACTACGGGCTCTCCCCGTCTGAGAGAAGGAAATGCGAAGTCAGAACGCCTGATATCGGAAATCTGTTCCACCAGTCTATAGAAAGCTACTCAAAGGTGCTAGAGGAGAAGAAGCTGGACTGGAAAGACGTCAGCGACGAAGTCTCCGAGAATATAGTAGACAGCATAATAGAGGGAATGGCAGAGCAGTTTCAAAACGGAATCTTCACCACCTCGAACAGGTACAGATATCTGCTGAAAAAGCTTAAGAGGGTCAGCAAGAAAGCTGTGAAGATAGCCACAGAGCATCTGAAGAGCGGAGAGTTCAAACCTCTTAACTACGAGGTCTCCTTTGGAGAGCACGGCAAAGTGCCGCCTATAGTCATAGAGCTTCCAGGCGGAGAGCAGATAATACTGGAAGGAAGGATAGACAGGGTGGACATAGCTGAAGACGGTGACTGCGCCTACGTAAAGGTAATAGACTACAAGTCGGGAGAGAGGAAATTCGACATATCGGATGCGTTTTATGGGCTTCAGATACAGCTTGTAGTCTACTTAGACGCAGTGCTTCAGAGCAGGCAGAATCTAGTGAAGCAAGAGCTATATCCGGCAGGGGCTTTCTACTTCAAGATAAAAGACCCTATGGTAGGCTCGGAGAGCGGAAACTCAGAGGAAATACAGGAAGCCATATCCAAGGAGCTCAAGATGAGCGGCATGATAATAAAGGACATAGACGTGATAAAGCTTATGGACAGAGAGGTGGAGTCAAGCTCTAAATCAGACATAGTCTCTGTAAAGCTTAAAAAAGACGGGGACTTCTACAAAAGCTCATCCCTATTTGACAGAGACGAGTTTTCGGAGATAATAGGCCATATGCACAAGCTTATAGCCAAGATGGGGGAAGAGATAATAAAAGGCAAGGTCAAGATAGAGCCCTGCAAAAACGGGGATATGGTGTCGTGCAAATACTGCGAATTCGACTCCATATGCCAGTTTGACACTTCGAACGACGACAACGAATACAGGATAATAAGGAAGCTCGACAAAGACGGGGTAATGGAAAAGATAAGAGCTGTAAAGGGGGAGAAATAATGGCTAACTGGACAGATGATCAACTAGAGGCCATAGAAAGCAGGGGGCAAAATTTGCTTGTCTCGGCCGCAGCAGGCTCCGGAAAGACGGCGGTGCTGGTGGAGAGGATAATAAGGATGGTGGTGGAAGACGGCGTCGACATAGACAGGCTTATGATAGTCACCTTCACCAATGCCGCCGCCGGAGAGATGAGAGAGCGTATAATGGGGGCGCTTGTAGATAAGCTGGAGATAGAGGGGGAGTCTGAGAATATAAGAAGGCAGATATCCCTTCTAAACAGGGCCTCTATAACTACGGTGCACTCCTTTTGTATAAATGTGCTCAGAAAAAACTTTCACTTTCTGGACTTGGACCCTAATTTCAGGATAGCGGACGCCACAGAGACTAAGATACTAGTGCAGGAAGCGCTAGAAGAGCTGCTAGAGGACGAGTACGGCCAGGAAGAGCCGGACTTTGTAAAGCTCGTGGAGTCCTACTCAGAGGACAAGGGTGACCTCAAGTTGGAGAGCCTTATACTTAAAGTCTACTACTTTATCCAGAGTCAGCCGTATCCGCTGAAATGGCTTTTCGAGAAAGTCGAGAACTTGAACGTCTCGAAAGAAGAGCTTCTGAAAAGCCAGTGGCTGGAGTCTTCTATGCAGGAGATAGGCGAGGAACTGGAGGAGTGCGCAAAGATACTGGAAAAGGCCAAGATGCTTGCGGAAGAGGACGAAATACTGTTTGAGAAATACGGCCAGACCGTCATAGAGGACATAGCATCGCTTAAGTCTCTGAAGAGGGCGCTAGAGGAAGGCGGATTCGAAACGCTTCAGAGGGAGATCATGCTGCTGTCGCACTCGAGGCTTAAAACTCTGAAAAAAGACGAGGTCGAGGAATCGCTTAAGCAGGAGGTGAAGGCGCTTAGAGACGAGTACAAGGCCATAGTCGGGAAGCTTAAAGATGGCATACTCAAAAAAGACTTAGAGGACTACAGAAGAGATATGATCGAAATGTACCCAGCCATATCCAGCTTGGCCAAGCTGGTTGAAAAGTTCACTCAGAGGTACGGAGAGAAAAAATCAGAGCGAGGGATACTCGACTTCAACGATCTAGAGCATATGACACTTGAACTGCTGGAGAGGGAAGAGGTCAGCAGCTCTTTAAGAGACAAGTATGAATATATATTCGTGGACGAGTACCAGGACAGCAATATAGTGCAGGAGACCATAGTCAAGAAGATTTGTAGAGAAAACAACCTTTTTCTGGTGGGTGACGTCAAGCAGAGTATATATAGGTTTAGGCTGGCCGACCCGACTCTCTTTATAGAGAAGTACTTTGAGTATGATAAAGAGGGGAACAGCAAGAGCAGTAGGGTAGACCTCTCCAGGAACTTCAGAAGCAGAAAGCAGATCATAGACGGGGTCAACTTTCTGTTCAAGCAGCTTATGTCGGAAAGGCTTGGGGAGATAGACTACGGGGAAGATGCGTACCTCTATACGGGAGCCGAGTACGGGGATATATATGACAACAGCATAGAGCTTAACATAGTGGACAAGAAGATAAAAGCGCCGGAAGAAGGCGGAGCACTGAGCGAGACTGATATGGAGCTTGAAGACATGCAGACAGCGGAAGTGGAGGCCCATTTTATCGCAGACAAGATAAAGTCGCTAGCAGGAGAAAAGACTTACGACGCTAAAAAAGGTGAGTACAGAGATATAGACTACAAGGACATGGTCATACTCCTGAGGACCATGAAAAACTGGGCCGGAGTGTACGAAGAGGTGTTTGTAAAAGAGGGGATACCGATATACACAGACGATAGCTCGGGCTACTTCGAAGCTATGGAGGTCAAGGTGTTCTTGAATTTGCTCTCGATTGTAGACAACAGGGCGCAGGACCTTCCGTTGCTCAGCGTTATGAGGTCGCCCATAGGCAAGTTCAAAGTGGAGGAGCTTGTAGCCATAAGGCTTCACGACAGGACATCTAGTTACCACAGGGCCTTGGAGAAGTATATAGAAGAGGTGGACGACGAACTTTCGGAAAAGCTCCTGGACTTCAAGTCAAAAGTGGACAGGTGGAAGAGAGAGAGCAGATACTACAAGCTGGACGAATTCATCTGGAAACTCCTAGTCGAGACAAGCTACTACAACTACGTGGGGGGAATGGTGAACGGAGACCAGAGACAGGCCAACCTTAGAATGCTGGTGGACAGGGCCGACGAGTTCGAGAAAGCTTCGATAAACGGGCTGTTCAACTTTATAAGGTTCTCCGACAAGCTAAAAGACATAAACGGGGATATGGGTACGGCGAAGACTATAGGCGAAAATGAAAATGTAGTCAGGATAATGAGCATACACAAGAGCAAGGGGCTTGAGTTTCCGGTGGTGTTCTGCGGAGGGCTTGGAAAACAGTTCAACAAGTCGGATACAAGAGACGAGCTGCTGCTCCACAAGGACTTGGGGATAGGGGCCAAGTACGTGGACCTTGAAAGCAGAAGGTACGGAAGTTCGCTTCCAGAGCTGGCCATAAAAAAGAAGCTCTCAGTTGAAAACCTCTCTGAAGAGCTCAGAATACTGTACGTGGCCTTTACAAGGGCCAAAGACAAGCTCTTTATGTACGGAACCGTAAACGGATTGGAAAAAAGCTGCGAAAAGTGGTCCAGGGGAACAAACACCCACACTCTGCTGAAGGCCAGCTGTCTTCTGGACTGGGTCTGCATGGCGCTTTCAAAGCATCCAGACGGAAAGGACATACTCGCACGTGGAGGCTGTTCAGCCGAGGGCATCCCTCTGCTTGAAGACGAGTCTGAATGGACCGTGAACTTTCTAGAGAAAGCCGAGATACTGAATATTCAGAGCCAGGAAGCCCTTGAAAAAAAGGAAAAGAAAAAAGTGCTGGAGAGCTATAGAGGAGACAGAGATGGGGATGTGAGGCGAGAGGTGGAGCGAAGGTTCAGCTGGAGCTACCCTTTCGAGGAGGCCACAGAGACACCTTCCAAGGTAAGCGTGACATATCTGAAGAATCTGGAGATTGGAAAATCATATGAGCTTAAAATACCAGAGCTTGTGGAGTATCCAAGCTTTATGGCGGAGGAAAAGACTCTTAGCGCCGCAGACAGAGGTACTTTGAACCACAGAGTGCTTGAAAAGATCCCTTTTGACAGAAGCTGGAGCAGTGAGGAGCTGGAGCAATACCTGAAAGAGTCAACGGAAAACGGCGAGTTTACAGAGGAAGAGCTTGAAAATTTGGACATCGCCGGACTGGAGCTCTTCTTGAGTTCCGATATATACAGTAGGATTCTGAAGTCAGAGAGCGTCAAGAGGGAGCAGCCTTTCGTATACGCCAATACGGAAGAGAGAGAGCTGTATATACAGGGTATAATAGACTGCTACTTTGAAGAAGATGGGGAATACGTGATCGTGGACTACAAGACGGACAAGGTGGAAAGCGAATCGCAGCTTGCGAAGAGGTACTCGGGACAGCTTGGCCTCTACAGAGAGGCGCTGGAGTCCATAAGCAAGAAAAGAGTAAAAGTCAGCTATATATACTCCCTTCACCTCGGAAAAGAGATAGAAGTTTAAAAATGCCCTGTATTGTAATATAATATAGGGATGAAGAAGAGTAGGAGGTTAATGTAAATGAGCGAAGTAAAAGTTCCATCAAATTTTATAAAAAACATAGTCATAGAGGATTTAGAGAGCAAGAAGCACAGCGAAATAATAACCAGGTTTCCGCCTGAGCCAAACGGATACCTTCACATAGGCCATGCCAAGTCTATAGTCTTGAACTTTGAGCTGGCGGACGAGTTCGGAGGCACTACAAACCTGAGGTTTGACGACACCAACCCGTCTAAAGAGGAAGACGAGTATGTAAACTCCATAAAAGAGGATGTAGCGTGGCTTGGCTACGAGTGGGACAATCTCTTTTTCGCTTCAAACTACTTTGAAGAGATGTACAAGAGAGCTGTGCTACTCATAGAGAAGGGCAAGGCCTTTGTATGCGACCTTTCAGCCGAGGAGATAAGAGAGTACAGAGGCACGCTTAAGGAGCCAGGCAAGAACAGCCCATATAGGGACAGAAGCGTAGAGGAGAATTTGGACCTATTTGAGAGAATGAGAAACGGGGAATTCCAAGATGGGGAGAAAGTGCTTAGAGCCAAGATAGATATGAGCTCTTCTAATATAAATATGAGGGATCCTGTAATATACAGGATACTTCATCAAAATCACCACAATACGGGCGACGCTTGGTGCATCTACCCTATGTACGACTATGCGCACCCTCTAGAAGATGCCATAGAAGGCATAACTCACTCGCTTTGCACACTGGAGTTTGAAGACCACAGACCTGTGTACGACTGGTTTGTAAAAGAGTGCGAGATGGAGAGTGTGCCTAGGCAGATAGAGTTTGCAAGGCTGAACGTGACCAACACTGTTATGAGCAAGAGAAAGCTGAAGCAGCTTGTGGACAACGGAATAGTGGACGGATGGGACGACCCTAGGCTTCCGACTATCTCGGGGCTTAGAAGAAGGGGATACACTCCGGACGCTATAAAGAGCTTCTGTAGGGAGATAGGGGTTTCAAAGAGCAACAGCCTTGTGGACGAGCAGATGTTGCAGCATTTCATAAGAGAAGATTTGAAAGTAAAGGCTCCTAGGGTGATGGCTGTGCTGGATCCGCTTAAGCTAGTCATAACCAACTACCCTGAAGGAGAAGTGGAGTATCTAGAGGCTGAGAACAACTCGGACAACGAGTCGCTTGGATCTAGAAAGATACCTTTCTCAAGAGAGATTTATATAGAGAGAGACGACTTTATGGAGGAACCTGTGCCTAAGTACCACAGGCTTTACCCTGGAAATGAAGTTAGGCTCAAGAATGCATACTTTGTGAAATGTGAGAGCTTCGTAAAAGACGAAGACGGAAACGTCACAGAGATACACTGCACATACGACCCGGAGACCAAGAGTGGAAGCGGGTTTACAGCAAGAAAAGTCAAGAGCACAATACACTGGGTGGACGCAAGCACGGCAGCAGAAGCTGAGTTCAGGCTTTACGAGCCGCTTATAGATGAAAGCGAAGCGGAGGGAGACTTCCTCGAGAACATAAATGAGAATTCACTTGAGATCATGAACGGATATATAGAAGGGGAAGTCGCGGGGGCGAAGCCCCAGGACAAGTTCCAGTTCTTCAGACATGGGTATTTCAATACAGACCCTAAGAGTGAAAACTCAGAGAAGCCTGTCTTTAACAGAATAGTTTCAATAAAGAGCAAGTTTAAAATAAGTAAATAGATTTTAAAAGGCATATACATCTCGTATATGTCTTTTTTGATAGAATTAATATTCAAAGTGATGTTGACATTATGCATAAACTGCTATATACTCTTCTTTAAACAGATAAAATACCGGCAATACAGAGCTGGAACTACATAAAATGCATAAATATTAATTAACATCTGAATATGCAAAAGTATTTTACAGCCGGTTTAAACGGGTATAAATATACGAAGTGGATTGGGAATAGACAGGAGGAATAGATATGATAAAGGCAGGAGTTATTGGAGCTACAGGATACGTGGGAACTGAGCTGATAAGACTACTTGAAAAGCACAGCGACGTGGAGCTCAAGTATATAACGTCTAAATCCTATGTGGGGAAATCCTACGACGAGATATACGAAAACTACAGAGGTGTATTCGACATGGAGTGCCACGAGCAGGACATAGAGAAGATAGCCGACGAGGTGGATGTGATATTTATGGCGCTTCCGCATGGAATAGCCAGCAAAGAGATAGACGAGAAGATACTTGAAAAAGCGAAAGTCATAGACATAGGAGCCGACTACAGGATAAGCGACCAGGAAGTGTACGAGTCTTGGTACAACACTGAACACGGATCGCCTGAGCTTCTGAAAGAGGCTGTATACGGGCTATGCGAGCTTAAAAGAGAGGAAGTCAAGAAGACCAGAATAGTTGCAAACCCGGGATGCTATCCTACTTGCAGCATACTGTCGCTTTCGCCGATTCTGAAGGAAGGGCTTGTAGAGGAGGACTCGATCATAATAGATGCAAAGTCTGGCGTTACAGGCGCAGGAAGGTCTCTAAACATAGGGACTCACTACACAGAGTGCAACGAGTCTTTCAAGGCTTACGGAATAGCGTCTCACAGACATACTCCTGAGATAGAGGAGCAGCTTAGCGAGGTTTCAGGTTCAGACATAGTGCTTAACTTCACTCCGCATCTAGTGCCTATGAACAGGGGAATACTTGTGACTGCATATGCAAAGCTGAAGAGCCCTAAGAGCTACGAAGAGATAAAAGCCGTATACGAAAAGCACTACGGCGACGAGCACTTTGTAAGGCTTACAAAAGAGGGTATATTCCCTGAGACAAAGTGGGTCAAGGGATCTAACTTCTGCGACATAGGCATAAAGGTGGACGAGAGAACAAACAGAGTCATAGTAGTAGGTGCCATAGACAATATGATAAAGGGAGCGGCTGGACAGGCTGTTCAGAACATGAATATAATGTTTGGATTAGACGAGAAATCTGGGCTAGAAGACGTGTCTATATTCCCAGGTTAAAATAAATAAGAGAAGGTGATAGAGATGAACGTAGTGGCAGGTGGAATTACAAATGCAAAGGGCTTCAAGGCAACTGGCTTTTTTGCAGGGGTCAGAAAAAAGAGAAATGACGTGGCTTTGATATACTCGGAAGTTCCAGCCGAAGTGGCGGGAGTGTTCACTAAGAGCACGGTAAAAGCGGCTCCAGTGCTTTGGGACATGGACATAGTCGCTGGCGGAGGAAAAGTGAAGGCTGTAGTTGTAAATAGCGGAAACGCCAACGCATGCACAGGAGAGCAAGGGATGAAAGACGCCGAGGCTATGGCTGAAGCTGTGGCGAATGCATACGGAATAGAGAAGAGAGAAGTAATAGTCTCTTCGACAGGCGTGATAGGAGTTCCTCTTCCAGTGGAGAAGATAGTCAAGGGGATAGAGGAAAACCACATGAATATAGGCGATACAAAAGATGACAGCCTTCTGGCTGCCGAGGCCATAATGACTACAGACACTTTCTCAAAATGGGTGGCTGTAGAGGTAGTTATAGACGGAAAGACTGTCAGCATAGGCGGAATAGCCAAGGGGTCTGGAATGATCCACCCTAATATGGGGACTATGCTTGGATATATAACTACAGACGTGAATATATCGGGGGAGCTGCTTAAAAAAGCGCTTAAAGAGAGTACAATTGACTCTTACAATATGATATCTGTAGACGGAGACACAAGCACAAACGACACTGTGATAGTGATGGCCAACGGAATGGCTGAGAACGAAAAGATAGAGTCTGAAAACGAGGACTATGTGGCTTTCAAAGAGGCGCTTCACTTTGTGAATCTGAACCTTGCAAAGCAGATAGTGAAAGACGGAGAAGGCGCAGGCAAGTTCTTGGCTGTGACTGTATCGGGAACAGCTAAAAAAGACGACGCCAGAGTGTTCGCCAAGTCCATAATAAACTCAAGTCTTGTGAAGACAGCTTTCTTCGGAGAGGACGCCAACTGGGGCAGAATAGTTGCTGCTATGGGCTACACAGAGATAGAGTTCGACATGAACAAGACCTCAATCTACTTCAAGAGCGACGGAGGAAGAGTGGACCTTATGAAGAACGGAGTGCCTATAGAGTTCTCTGAAGAAGAGGCGAAAGAGGTGTTGAAGGCCCACGAGATAGACGTGATGATAACTCTTGGCGAGGGGTCTGAAGAGGCGACAGCATGGGGATGCGACCTGAGCTACGACTACGTCAAGATAAACGCAGACTACAGAACTTAGGATACGGAGGACAGAGATGGAACAGCATATAAACAAAGCCAAGGTGCTCATAGAGGCCATACCTTATATCCAGTCTTTCAGGGGAAAGACAGTAGTGGTGAAGTACGGCGGAAGCGCCATGGTGGACAGCAAAATAAAAGAGATGATGATGCAGGACATAGCCCTTTTCAAGCTGATAGGGGTGAATATAGTGCTTGTGCACGGCGGAGGGCCTTTTATAAACAAGATGCTCGACAGGATGAGCATAGAGCCTAAATTTATAGAGGGGCTGAGAGTCACAGATTCAGACACGATGGAAGTTGTGGAGATGGTGCTTTCAGGCAAGATAAACAAAGAGATAGTAAACGACATACAGAAGTTAGGGCTAAAAGCTACAGGTATAAGTGGAAAAGACGGAATGACGCTTAGGGCCGAAAAGCTTATGAAAAATGGCCTTGACCTGGGCTATGTGGGAAGTATAGTGGATGTGGACACCGGCCTTATAGACTCGCTTCTAGACTCAGGGCAGATACCTGTAGTTGCACCTGTGGGAAGGGATTCTGAAGGAAACACGTACAACATAAACGCAGACTATGCGGCTGTCTCTATAGCGGCGGCGCTTAAGGCCCAGAAGCTGGTCTTTGTGACAGACGTGCGAGGCGTAATGGAAGATGTGGAGAACCCTGACTCGCTTATAAGCCTTATGAGCGTAGCGCAGGCCAAAGACAAGATAGAAGAGGGTATTATTTCAGGCGGCATGATACCCAAAGTGGAATGCTGCATAGATGCAGTTGAGAGCGGAGTTGAGACTGTCCATATAATAGACGGAAGAGTCGAGCACAGCATGCTTCTAGAGATTTTCACTCAAGACGGAATAGGAACTATGTTTAAATAGGAGGCCTTTTAGATGAAAGAGATAATAGAAAGCGGCAAAAACGTGATAATGAACACTTACGCATCTTTCCCGATAGTTTTAGACAGAGGGGAAGGCTGCTACGTATACGATACAGATGGAAAAGAGTATCTGGACTTTGTAGCTGGAATAGCTGTAAACACTCTAGGGTACAACAACAAGAAGCTGGAGGAGAATATAGTGGCCCAGTTTAGAAAGCTGCACCACTGCTCTAACCTCTACTGGACAGAGCCTACGATAGCTCTTGCCGAGAAGCTTACGCAGAACAGTGCTTTCGACAAGGTGTTCTTCTGTAACTCTGGAACAGAGGCTATAGAGGCGGGGCTTAAGCTCAGCAGAAAGTATGGGAATATGAAGCACGGCGAGGAGAGATACGAGATAATAACTATGGAGAACTCTTTCCATGGAAGGACTTTCGGATCTGTAACGGCTACAGGACAGACAAAGTACCAGAAGGGATTCGGACCGCTTCTTCCAGGAGTGAGCCATGTAAAGTACAACAGTATAGAAGACCTTAAGCGTGCTGTGACAGACAAGACCTGCGCCATAGTGGTAGAGGCGATACAGGGAGAGGGCGGAGTATGCCCGGCTGAGCAGGAGTTCCTTGAGAACATAAGAGATATCTGCGACGAGAAGGACATAGTGCTTGTGTTCGACGAAGTCCAGACTGGAATAGGCAGAACGGGAAAGTTGTTCGCATACGAGATGTACGGTGTAGAGCCTGATATAATCTGCATGGCTAAAGGGCTTGCGGGAGGAATCCCTATGGGGGCTATGATGGCCAAAGATAGAATTGCCTCAGCTTTCGAGCCAGGAAACCACGCTTCGACTTTCGGAGGAAATCCGCTTGCTTGCTCTGCTGCGCTTACAGTGCTTGATGAGCTGCTGGAGAACGGGCTTATGGAGAACGTAAAGGTGCTGGGAGAGAGGCTTAAAAAAGGCCTAGAGGCGTTGAAAGAGAAGTACAGTGTAGTGGAAGATGTAAGAGGAATGGGGCTTATGCAGGGGATAGCTGTAAAGCCTGAGCTGGTAAAAGGCATAGTTGCCTCAGCTATAGAGAACGGACTGCTGCTAGTTGGAGCTGGAGCTAACGTGATAAGATTCGTTCCGCCACTAGTGGTAGGAGAAGCTGAAATAGACAAGGCGCTTGAGATAATGGAAAAGGCGATAGCAGAAAACTCCAAGTAAAAGCAAAACATCGGATGGCCGAGAATTTCTCAGCTGTCCGATGTTTTATTTTGTGCCGTTATGGGCCAGTTTTGCGGCTGCCGCAGCGGCCAGTGCGCAGATGATGTCGTCTAGGAAAGTTCCCACAGTCCCGTCAAGGCTGTCCACAGTGGCTATTATACCAGGCTTTGTCTTGTCCAGATATCCAAAGTTGGTAAAGCCTATAGAGCCGTAGATATGGGCTATGCTCACCGCCAGCACCTCGTCTATACCGTAGAGGGACTCATCGCTCTTAATTATGGAGAGCAGTGGCTCATCAAGCAAGTCTTTTTCTGCAAGCTCATCTATCTGGATTCCGGTGAGTATGGCGTACTGCACCTCTCTCTTGTCTAGAACTTCCATAATGCTGTCTATGCAGTCCTCTACGCTCAGCTCTATATAGTTTCTCTGAATGTCGTGCACTATCTCGGCTATATCCTCTAGACGGACACCTCTGTCGTTGAGTTTCTGGATTACTAAATCTCTCAAAAGATCACCCTTTCAATTGTCATATAGTATTAAGTATATAATAAAACTGAATAAAGTGTATAAGAAATTCTGAATTAGGGAAAATACAATATGGTATAATACAAGAAAAAGAGATGTGGAGGTACGAGATGGAATTCAAAGAATATCAGAACTTGGCAAAGAGGACGGCCAACGACAACAACGAAGAGAGATACAAGCTTGCAAACTACTCTATGGGGCTTTCAGGAGAAGCGGGAGAGGTCACCGACTATGTGAAGAAAGTGGTGTTTCACGGCCACGAGATGGACAATCAGAAGCTAAAAGACGAACTGGGGGACGTGCTATGGTATATAGCCAATTTGGCCGCTGTAAGAGGCATAGAGCTTGAGGAGATAGCCTCTCACAATATAGAAAAGCTCAAAAAGAGGTATCCGGAGGGCTTCAGCGAAGAGAGGAGCAAAGAGAGAGTTGAGAAGTAGAATCGACTATATAAAGGGAATCCCGATATTCCAGTCGCTTGACGAAGGCGAACTGGAAGCTGTGGAATCCATACTTAAAGAGAGAGTTTACAAGAAAAACAGTATTGTGATCTCTGAGGGGAATCACGGCGACTCCATGTTCGTAGTCAAGTCTGGAAAAGTGAAGATATACAAGACCGATGTAAGTGGAAAAGAGATAATCCTGGACATCAAAGGCGAGAACAAGATGTTCGGGGAAGTGACGCTTTTTACAGATATAAGTTACCCGGCGACGGTAAAGACGATAGAGGACTCAGAGATAATAATACTCGAGAATGTGGAGCTTGAGAAAGTGGTTGAGAAGAGCCCCAAGCTTGCACTAGGGATAATAAAAGTTCTGAGTGCAAGGCTTCTTAAGTCGCAGCAGAAACACAAAGAGCTTGTAGTGGACGACGTATATATGAGGACTGCCAGAGAGCTTTTAAGCCTTGCTGCCAAATACGGCAAAGAGAGCGGAGGGTCTACAGAGCTGGATCTCGGGCTTACAAGAGAAGAAATAGCCAGCATAGTTGGAACTTCGAGGGAGACTGTAAGCAGGGTGCTGAGCAGGTTCGGAAGCGAGGGCTCGATAGCTATAAAGGGAAGAAAGATATCCATAGTGAACAAGGAAAAGCTAAAAGGGTGGTTGGAATAGATGGAATTCTTGAATACGATTGCGATCACTGCCGGAGAGCTCAACAAGGATGGCATAAACGGCTACTACTACACCATGGCTGGAATGCTCGTAATCATATTTGTGCTAAATAGGCGAAATAGAAAGAGAAAATAATTTATAAATATAAAAAAATATAAATAAAAATACGATTGACAGGTGGCCAGCAGGCCCATATAATTAGGATAAATAGAAAAACAGAGTGGAGGGATAGAGATGGCATTTAACTTGAAGGGAAGAAACTTTTTGAAACTGTTGGACTTTACACCGAAGGAAATTGAGTACCTCATAGAGCTTGCGGCTGATCTTAAAAAGCTTAAATATGCAGGCATAAAGCCTAGGAATCTGGAGGGAAAAAACGTAGCGCTTATATTCGAAAAGCCTTCTACCAGAACTAGATGCGCCTTTGTAGTGGCGGCGGTAGATGAAGGAGCGCATCCAGAGTACCTTGGGAAAGACGATATACAGCTCGGCAAGAAAGAGTCTGTAAAGGACACAGCCAGAGTGCTTGGAAGGATGTTCGACGGAATAGAGTTCAGAGGATTTTCACACGAGACTGTGGAGGAGCTTGGAGCATACGCTGGTGTGCCTGTTTGGAACGGGCTTACAGACAAGTTCCACCCGACACAGATACTGGCGGATTTCCTGACTATAAAAGAGCACAAGGGATACCTCAAGGGAATAAAGTTCGCATACGTAGGAGACGGCAGAAACAATATGGCCAACTCGCTTATGATAGGTGCAGCCAAGATGGGAATGGACTTCAGGATAGTTGCGCCAGAGTCGCTTTTCCCGGAAGAAGAGCTTGTAGAGGAGTCCAAGAAGATAGCGGCAGAGACAGGAGCCAAGCTCACGTTCACTTCAAGTGTAGACGAGGGAGTCGCTGGAGCCGACGTAGTATATACAGACGTATGGGTTTCGATGGGAGAAGAGGACCAGTTCGAGGAGAGGATAAACCTGCTTAAGGCATACCAGGTGAATGCGGAGATGATGTCTAAGGCTGACTCGAGTGCGTTATTTATGCACTGCCTACCTGCGTTCCACGACAGAGAGACTCTAGTTGGAGAAGACGTATACCAGAAATACGGAATGGACGCACTGGAAGTCACAGACGAGGTATTTGAAGGGCCGCAGTCTGTAGTATTCGATGAAGCAGAGAACAGAATGCACACTATAAAGGCCATAATGGTGGCTACACTGGGGAATCAGTAAAGATAAATATTTAGAAAAAGAGAATCTGTGTTTCGCACAGGTTCTTTTTGTTGTAAAATTAGGTACATAGTATTAGATGATGGGTATGTTATACATATGGGAGATTAGACAGGGAGTGATAAAAATGAAGATAGGGAATAACAGGGGTGGAACGCTGGTATTGGTTATAATTGTGATGGCGGTTTTGGCTGTACTGGGAGCTGCATTTGTAACTGCTACAACTGGCGAAGGGCTTCAGGCTATAAATCACCAACATAAGACTCAGGCACACTACTATGCAAGGTCTGGAGCATATATGGGGCTAGAGTGGTTGGATAAATATGCTGAAACAGAAGAAGGGAAAAATTGGCTTAAAACAAAGAATCCAAAAGAAAAGTATTTATCGGGAAATTTAGAGGATGGTCTAGCTTCAGGGGAAGATAAAGAAGCTGAAGTGAATTTATCGTTTGGGATAGATGAAAAATCTGTAAGCATAAAGTCTACAGGAAGAGAAGGCAAGCAAAGCGACACTGTAAAGCTAAATGATATTGGAGTTTCTGTAGGAGAAAAATATGTTCCTCAAATAAGCGTAGATATGGCTATATTTTCATTTGGAAAGATAACTCTTGGAAACAAGGTCAATATTAAAGGTGATATAGGAACTAAGCTGCCTGATGATGGTAGCTCTATAACGAAAAAAGGAAGTGGGACTTTGGAAGAACGTGTAGATGGCGAAATTAAATATAATCAAAATAAAGAGTACCCACTACCAAAAGTGCCTGATTTTGGAAGTAAAAAACCCGTAAATACCTCGATAACTGTGGATGGTTACTACAGTGATATAACATCAAGTACAGATATAAATCTTGTAGGTGGAGCGACTAGACAAGTTGTAGTTGATAAATTTAACTTAGGAGGGAGTAATGAATTCAAAGCAACAGGAAGTGGGACCCTAGTCTTATTTATAAAAGATTATTTTGATATATATGGAAACGCTCAAATGAAAATAAGTCCTAGTGTGAACTTAGTTATATTTTATATGAAAAAAGAGGATGAACCAGAAAAAGGTGACTTGAAAATTAATGGGAACACTGGAATATCAGGGCTTATATATGCTCCTAATGCAAGCATAACGTTTACTGGCTCATCTGATCCAGCTAGTGTAGCTTTAATAGGAAATACAGTCAATATGAACGGTTCAGCCAAAAGCCTAGGAAACAATCCACTAATTGGAACAGATATTGAATATGATGGTTTTGAAGGAGAATCTGGCGGAACGACTATAGACAAGTCAAAAAAAGTCTGGAGCAAAGAATAGTCTGGAGGACAAAAATATGAGAATACTTAAGAGTGAAAAAGGGATGACTCTTGTTGAAGTTATAATATCAATAGCTATACTCGGCATAATAGTCACAGCCTTCTTGAGCCTCTTTGGAAATGGCTTTGTATCTATAGCTTCTTTTGGAGGGAAGTCGGAGGCAGTACTTGGGGCTTCGGATATACTGGAGCAGGTTTACTCAGAATCCGAATCGTATACAGAAAGTGAATTGGAGGATAAACTTGTTTTGCTTGATGGAGTAAAAAAAGATAATGTTGGAAATATAGAAGATTCCATACCCGAGGGGAAAGGCTTTAACTATTATTTTGAGGATGCTGATTTAAATGGATTCAATTTGACGATAGCTGTTCAAAATGGGAAAAAGGGCAGTATGGAAAAGCTGACCACCTTTATCCCTAAAACGCCAGAAGCTAAAAAGGACGAGTCTTAATGAAAAAAACATTAAAAAAACACCTAAATAAAAAGGGATTAACACTCTTAGAGGTAATAATAACTATAGCGATAGTTTCCATAATAATTCCCGTGGCATTTTCAGTGCTTGGCTTTGGGAATAAGACTTTTAACAGCGGAATATCTAGAAGGGATATACAGCAGAATGTACGGAATATCTCAACTGTGATGGTAGACGAGATAAGGTACGAAGGATCAAATCAAACTGAATCAGTGGATGAAATTTATTTAGTGGATAAAATCCCTAGTGAGTCTAATAGATTAGAAAAAATTAAATATATAGCTATTGAAGAAACGGGATTAAAGATATACGTAGGTAAAAGCCCTACACCATCGACTCAGCTTGGGGATAACAATGGAATAAACTTTGAAAAATCAAGCATTGAAAGAATAAAAGAAAAAAATGAAACAGTAGCTATAAAGATAAAAGTAGTAGGTGAAGAAAGCGGAAATAGCTATGAAGTAGAGACGGCGGTATACCCTCTAAATGGCGAAATATCATCAGGAGAAGGATTGCCTATAATAATAGAATTCAAAGGAGAATAGCCTTGAAAAAACCATTTCTATCCCTATGGATAGCGTATATAATCGGAATATATCTAGACTACAACTATGATATACAAGAAGATACTTATATCTATCTCTTGGGGATGATTGGGGCCGCATTTCTCGGTGCCAGAATTCTCCTAAACAAAACTTTATACACACTTGTGCTTATGCTCTCCCTTTTAATGGGAGGGCTTTTTTTCAACACAGACTACATGCATGGACGGGAAGACGGCTTTGGAGAAGATGTGGAAATAGAGGTAAAAGTGCTGAGACAGAAGATATCCGACGAAGAATACGAGCGCTATATAGTTGAAGACCTTGAAAATAGGGAGAAGCTGGCACTTACATTCTACGAAAACATAGGCTTAAATGTCGGGGACGTCTTGAATGCAAGCGGAGAGCTGAAGGCCATAGGCGAAAGCAGAAACCCCAAGCTGTTCAGCTCAAGGGACTATTACAGAAGCCTCTATGTATACGGCAATATGGTGGCCAGCGCCAAAGATATAGAGGTGATTGAAAAGGGCAGCTTAAACTATGTGGAGCGGGCGAGCCTTAAGTTCAGGAATTATGTGGAGAAGGTTCTGGAAAGCTCGGTGAGTTCAGAGTATCAGGGCATACTCAAGTCCATGGTGCTTGGAGACTCAGGCTATATAGAGGAGCTTTCGCTCGAAAGGATAAGGGATCTGGGGCTTGGGCATATGATTGCAGTGTCGGGGCTTCATATAGGGATTGTGTTCGGGGCGCTGTTTCACTGTTTTAGAAGTCTGCTCGAATTTCACAAGAGACTGGCCGAATTCATGGGCATAGCTCTTATATGGGTATACATAGCTCTGATAGGAAGCCCTGTCTCGTCCATAAGGGCGGGCATCATGATAAGCCTTCTAATTCTTTCAAAGCTGCTGCACAGGCGGAGAGATGCGTTGAACACCGTGGCCTTCGCAGGGCTTTCGATGCTTGTAGCGAAGCCTCTCTGGGCGCTTAGTTTGGGGTACCAACTTTCCTTTGCAGGGGTGATTGCTCTGTCTGTTTTTAGAGGGAAGAAGCTGAAGTCGCTTTTCGGGATATTCCTTGGGCTGCTTCCTCTGAATATGTACTACTTTAATACGATTCCGCTTGTATCGCTATTTACAAACCTCGCGGTGGCGCCTCTTCTTTCGCTTGCGCTACTTCTGTCCTTTGGACTTCTGAGTCTGTATGGACTAAGTGCAAGTCTGGCCTTGCTGTTTGGGGGTATTATAGATATGATTATGGCTTCTTCAAGTTGGATTATGGATATTCTGGAAAGCCAGCACAACCCAATATACGCAAAGTCTCCAGAGCTTCTGGCTATGATGGTTTTCTACATTATCCTGCTAGTGCTTGCAGAAATCATAGACGTGGAACGTTTTGGGAGAAAGACCATGACTGTGTTTGTATCCTACACTGTCCTATCAGCTGGAATAATGCTGTCAACTCCTGTGGAGCAATCCTATATAAGTTTTATAGATGTAGGGCAGGGGGACTGCGCGCATATAGAGGTTTCGGGGAAGAACTATATGGTGGACTCAGGGGGCTCTGTGTATTCCGACTATGACGTGGGGGAGCATGTGGTCTATCCGTACCTTCTGAAGCACGGAGTAGACGAGCTTGACGGATTCATAGTCTCCCACTTTGACGCAGACCATATGAAGGGCTTTCTATATGTCATGGACCACATAGAGGTAAAGGAAATAATCATAGGCTATGAAAGCCCTGAAAACGAGCTATACCTCGAGCTCTTGGAAAAGGCGAATGCAAATGGAACTAGAGTCAGCGTGGTTGAAAACGTAGAGGAGCTTAGGTTGGACGCGGAAAACAGGATGGTGTTTATTCCGCCTAAAGAGAGCGACCTGAAAGCTGGAGAGAACAACAGCTCTCTAGTGGTACTGCTTGAATCCTACGGAAACACAGCGCTCTTTACGGGAGATATAGAGTCCGAAAGGGAAATGGGGCTTAGCGAGCTTGGGCTTATAAGAGACGTG
Organism: Andreesenia angusta; assembly: GCF_001855385.1. Lineage (NCBI taxonomy): Bacteria > Bacillati > Bacillota > Tissierellia > Tissierellales > Gottschalkiaceae > Andreesenia > Andreesenia angusta. The sequence goes on from NZ_MKIE01000003.1 coordinate 178,852, forward strand.
GATATGATTAAAGTCCCTCACCATGGAAGTGCCACTTCATCCACCGAGAGATTTCTAGAGGCTGTAAACCCAGAGATAGCCATATTTCAAGTCGGGAAAAACAGCTTTGGCCATCCGAACAAGGATGTCTTAAATAGATACGATAAACTCGGATCAGAGATATATAGAAACGACGAGTCTGGTATGGTAAAATTGACTTTAGGCAGAGATATGATTGAGGTCTGGGAGTACCTTGAGAAAAAGCCTGGAATTTTGGAGAGCGTTCTCAGGCACCGTTGGAAACTGACCGCTACTGCGATCCAGTCGATTATCTGGATATGGATGATCTACGACGTGAAGAGAAGAGCTAAAAATAGAGAAGAGCAACTGGAGGATTTAGATTGGACTACAGAGAGTTTTTAGGCGAGATAGAGAGAAGTCAGATAAAGCCAGTATACCTTTTATACGGGCGTGAGAAATACCTTATGGACTCGGTGCTTCGAAAGCTGAAGGGCAAGTATATAGACGAGAGCTTTGAGAGCCTCAACTACATCTATATGAATGGAGCTGAGACAGGATTCGAGGACATAAAAAATGCAAACGAGACACTCCCCTTTATGGCCGAGAAAAAGATAGTCGTAGTGGAAGACTGGAAGACTCTTTCGAAGAAAAAAGAGGGAGACAGCTCGGAAGAGGAGAGTTTCATAACTTATCTGAAAACACTAGGAAGCTCCAGCATACTGCTGCTGGTGGTGAATGCCGAGAAAGTGGACAGCAGAAGAAAGATAATCAAGGAAATTGGCAAGGCCGGCGGAGTGGTGGAGCTAAACAGGCTCAAGGAAGGAGAGCTCACAAGCTTTATACAGAGCAAGTGTATAAAGGCTGTAAAGAATATATCTAGAAGCTGCATAAACGAATTTATACAGTACAGCGGATATCTGGACAAGGAGTCCGAGACGACTCTAAACGACATAGAGCATGAGATAGAGAAGCTGGTTTCCTATGTAGGCGAAAGGGATAGAATAGAGAGCGAGGACATAAACAGTGTAGTGACCAAGTCTGTGCAGAGCAATATATTCAAGCTGGTGGAGCTTCTAGGTGAAAGTCGAGTGGACAAGTCGCTAGATACTCTGGACGACATAATCAGCTTGGGGATTCCGACCCAGAAGATAATCTATATGGTGATAAGGCAGTTGAGGCTTCTACTACTGACTTCGGAGTATATGGGCCGTGGATACAGCCAAAAGACGTTGAAAGATGTGACTGGGATAAAGTTTGACTTTGTGATAAACAAGCTTATAGCCCAGACGAAGGCCTTCGGGCCTGGAAAGATAGTCTCTGCTCTAGAACTTGCGCTTGAGCTTGATAGGAATATAAAGACGAGCGCTGTAGACGAGCGACTTGGAATAGAGAGACTGCTTCTTGCGATGTCGCGGTAAAAAAATAAAAACTTCGGTATATACCGAAGTTTTTTTGATCGACTAAACAGCCTTATTTAATTTCTTAGCTAGACGACTAACTTTTCTAGAAGCTGCATTCTTGTGTAGAGTGTTCTTGATACCTGCACGAGAAAGTTTCTTCTCCACTACTTTAAGCATAGCCTTAGCTTCTTCTATGTTACCGTTCTCTAAAGCACTGTTAAATTTATTTATATAAGTTTTGATTTCAGTTTTTCTAGATTTGTTAACAGCTGTCTTCTTGTTTATAACGTCGATTCTCTTCATAGCTGACTTGATATTTGCCACTGATCATCACCTCCCTAATACATTAACAAAGGTAATTCTATCACGAAGAAATAAAAAAAGCAAGGAGAAAGTGCGCAAAATATAGAGTAGTTGTAGCCTTAACCTGCTTTAATATTGTAGATAAAAGTGTTATAATATTACAGGCTTTAAAAGATAGGGGGAGGAAGCACCATGAATTCAGGAAAATTTAGAAGTGAACTGTGGGACTGGGTCAAGAGTATACTTGTAGCTGTGGTGATAGCGCTTGTCATAAAGACATTTTTATTCAACAGCACAAAGGTGATAGGAAGCTCTATGTATCCGACACTGCACGAGAATGATAGGCTCTTTACGAACAAGATAGTCTACATAGTGGGAGAGCCAGAAGTGGGAGATGTAGTTGTGCTACAGGCACCTGACGACGAGACGAAAGACTATATAAAGAGGGTTATAGCTGTAGAAGGCGATACAGTCGATATAAATGACGGAATAGTCTATGTGAATGGAGAGGCGATAGAGGAAGGCTATATAGCTGAAAATTCCTACACAGATGCATACGACCAAAACCACTGGGAGATTCCAGCAGGCCAGGTCTTTGTACTTGGGGACAACAGGGAATTTAGAGCCAGTAAAGACAGCAGAAGTCTTGGAACAGTAGACGAAGAGCTAGTAAAGGGAAAGGCTTCTTTCAGGTATTTCCCATTTGACAGGATAGGCACAATATAGAACAAGAGGAGTTGGAGAACGATTATGGCACTTAGCAAACAGGAGAGAACTAGAAATTTCTCTATAATAGCACATATAGACCACGGGAAGTCTACACTTGCAGACAGGCTTATAGAGAAGACAGGCATGCTGACTTCAAGGGAGATGCAGGAGCAACTCTTGGACAATATGGACTTGGAGAGAGAAAGAGGTATAACTATAAAGCTTCAGACTACGAGGCTTGTATACAAGGCGAAGGACGGAAACGAGTACTTCCTGAACCTTATAGACACCCCAGGACATGTGGACTTCAACTACGAGGTTTCAAGAAGCCTTGCGGCCTGCGAGGGGGCAATCCTGGTGGTAGACGCAGCTCAGGGAATAGAGGCTCAGACGCTTGCAAATGTGTACTTGGCGCTTGATCAGGACCTAGAGATAATACCGGTCATAAACAAGATAGACCTTCCAAGTGCAAGGCCTGACGAGATAAAGAAGGAAATAGAGGACGTGATAGGTCTAGACGCTTCAGAGGCGCCTCTTATATCTGCGAAAGAAGGACTGAACATAGAGGACGTGCTCGAGAGCATAGTGGAGAAGGTGCCAGCGCCTAAAGGCGATTCAGAACTTCCACTAAAGGCCATGATATTCGACTCTTACTACGACAACTACAAGGGAGTTGTGACGCTTGTAAGAGTGATGGAGGGCAAGCTGAAGCCTGGTACAGAGGTAAAGATGATGGCCACTGGAAAGTCGTTTGAAGTTGTGGAAGTCGGAGTGTTCTCGCCTAGGCAGATAGAGGTGGACGAGCTTTCGGCAGGAGATGTTGGATATGTGGCGGCCAGCATAAAGAACGTGAAGGACGCAAGGGTGGGAGACACTATAACAGAGAAGTCCAACCCTACAGCGGAGCCGCTTCCAGGCTACAAGAAAGTTACGCCTATGGTCTATTCCGGTATCTACCCAGCCGAGGGTGAGGAGTACAACGACATAAGGGAGGCGCTTGAAAAGCTTCAGGTAAACGACGCATCGCTTTCTTTCGAGGCGGAGAGCTCGCTTGCTCTAGGTTTCGGATTCAGATGCGGATTCCTGGGACTTCTCCATATGGAGATAATACAGGAGAGGCTTGAGCGTGAGTTCGACTTAAACATAGTGACTACAGCGCCTAGTGTGATCTACAAGGTTATGAAAAGCAACGGAGAAGAGCTGATGATACAGAATCCTAGCAACCTTCCGCCGACTACAGAGATAGACTACATGGAAGAGCCTATAGTGGACGTAAATATAATGACCCCTACAGATTATGTCGGAGCCATAATGGAGCTCTGCCAGAACAGAAGAGGGGAGTTCAAGAACATGGAGTATCTTGAGCAGACAAGGGTCAGCATGCACTACGAGATACCACTGAACGAGGTAATATACGACTTCTTCGACGCGCTTAAGTCCAAGACAAAGGGATATGCTTCGCTCGACTACGAGCTGAAGGGTTACAGGCAGTCGAAGCTTGTGAAGATGGACATACTGATAAACGGAGAGCTTGTAGACGCCTTCTCTATAATAGTTCATGACTCTAAGGCCTACGAAAGAGGAAGACATATAGTGGAGAAGCTCAAGGATGTAATCCCTAGACATCAATTCGCTGTGCCTATACAGGCGTCAATAGGCGGAAAAGTAGTTGCCAGGGAGACTGTAAGGGCTCTTAGAAAAGACGTGCTTGCCAAGTGCTACGGTGGAGACATCTCTAGAAAGAAAAAGCTGCTAGAGAAGCAAAAAGAAGGAAAAAAGAGAATGAGGCAGGTCGGAAATGTGGAAGTTCCACAGGAGGCTTTCCTTACAGTGCTTAAGTACGACGAAAACTAAAAAAGTCAAATACACACCGAGAGGTGTGTATTTTTATAGGGGGAATTATATTGCATGGAGAACTAGGTGTATATATCCATATACCGTTTTGCAAGAGCAAATGCTACTACTGCGACTTCAACTCGGTAGCTTGTCAAGCTGAAGAGAGCGACTATATGGCGCACCTTGAAAAGGAAATAGCGCTCTACAGAGGCGAGATAGAGAGAATGGGTATAAGAACTGTATTTCTGGGAGGTGGCACGCCTACAGCTGTGTCCTCTAAAAGCATAGCCAGTGTGCTGAAGCTGCTTAGAGACTTAAACGGAGACAGGGATATAGAGGAGATAACTATAGAGGGAAACCCGGCTACTTTCACAAGAGAGAAGCTTCTAGACTATGCAAGCTCCGGGGTGAACAGGGTGAGCCTCGGAGTGCAGAGCTTGAACGACAAGCTGCTGAAGGCTATAGGCAGGACACATAGCGCCGCAGATGTATACAGCACTGTAGCGCTTATCAGAGAGTGCGGTATAGAGAATATAAACCTGGATATAATGTTCGGGCTTCCAAATCAGCGATATGCAGATGTAGAAGAGACTGTACTCAAAGTCATGGAGCTGGGAGTCGAGCATATATCGTACTACAGCTTGAAGCTTGAAGAAGGCACTCGCCTCTACGAGCTGGAGGAAAAAAACATGCTGGAGCTTCCGGACGAGGACGAGGAGCGGGCGATGTACCACGGCATTTCAAAGCTGCTTGAAGAGCGAGGGTATGCGCAGTACGAGATATCCAACTACGCAAAGCCGGGCTACGAGTGCATCCACAACTTGGGCTACTGGAAGCTCAGACCGTATATAGGACTTGGGCTTTCAGCAGCTTCCAATACAGGCGGAAAGAGGTATTCCAACACATCTGGGTTTGAGGAGTACTACAGGGCTATTGACGCAGGAGAGATACCTGTGGATAGCGAGAGCATAGACGAGATAGACAGAGAGATGGAGATGGCCGAGTATATGATACTGGGACTTAGGCTTAATGAGGGAGTCTTGTATTCTGATTTTTACAAGAGATACGGTAAAGGCCTAGATAGTGTGTATGGAGAGACAATGGCAGAGTTTAAAAAGAGAGGCATGCTTGAGCTAGGCGGCGGCAGGATAAAGCTTACAGAGATGGGGAGAGACCTTTCAAACCAGCTGTTTGCAGAGCTGCTGCCTTAGACAAAAAAATGCATCAGAGGTATTGACAAAAGCTGAAAGGAGTGATAATTTAGATACATAAAGAGTTAGCACTCATGTGCGACGAGTGCTAATAAGGGTGACAATAGGATGTGATAGATATGACGCTTGATAAGAGGAAACTGCAAGTTCTGCATGCTATTATACGCAATTACGTGATGACAGGGGAGCCGGTAGGGTCAAGGACTATTTCCAAAAACTACGACCTGGGAGTAAGCTCGGCTACCATAAGAAACGAGATGTCGGACTTGGAAGACTTGGGCTTTCTAGTTCAGCCCTACACCTCGGCTGGAAGGATTCCCTCCGACCAGGGATACAGGCTGTATGTAAACGAAGTGCTGCCTTTTCTAGAGCAAGAGATGAGCGAGTACGGGGCCATGGTTCGGGATATAAACAAGAAGGTAAACAGGATAGAGGAATTGCTCCAGACGACTCTCAAGATACTGTCAGACACCACAAACTACACATCTATAGCATTAGCGCCTCAGACAGACAATACGGTTTTAGAGAAAATCCAAGTGGTGAAGCTGGACCGCCACAGGATAATGGTGATACTGGTCGCAGACTCGGGAGCCATACAGAACGAGATATTCAGGACAGAGGAAGAGATAGATGAAGACCAGCTTTTTATCATAAATAACTTCCTGAACTCGAAGCTGAAGGGCTCTAGGTTTAGTGAAGTGGAGGGCAGAATCAAGGCAGAGGACAGCCTGAAGCACCAGAATCCCATGGTGGACATAATACTGCCGATGGTGAAGGGCTCTATGAAGTCTGTTGAAGATGCAGAGCTCTACCTTGAAGGGATAGCCAATATACTGAACTTCCCAGAGTACAGTGACATAGAGAAGATAAAGAGCTTTCTAGGCTTTATGGAGGACAAGAACAGAGTCCTCAAGCTTATGGACGGAGCTCCGAGAGGTGATCTAGAAGTCAAGATAGGCAGCGAGAACCTCGACGAAGAGCTGAAAGACTGTAGCATAATCACTGCTGTCTACAGCATAGACGGCAACACCATAGGCAAGATAGGTGTCATAGGGCCTACTAGGATGGACTATCTCAGGATAATGGCCATAATAAAGTCGGTCACTCAGGAGTTGAATCAGATAATAAAACAATACTTGCTAAAGTAGTGGAGGAGGATCTAATTGACAGATATAGAAAAAGAGGAAATCATAGAGTCAGAAGAGGAAACAGCAGAGGTAGAAGGAGAAGAGACGGTGGAGGCTACGGAATCACCGGAAAACTCAGAGCTTGAAAAGCTAAGCGCAGAGCTGGAAGAAGCTCAAAACAGCAAGCTCAGGCTTCAGGCGGACTTCGACAACTACAGGAAGCGAGTTGAAAGAGAGAAGCAGAGTCTTATAAACTACGCAGTAGAGGGAATGGTGTCTGAACTGCTGCCTGTAATAGATAACTTTGAAAGGGCGCTCGAGGTAAAGGAGGCTGATTTCGAAGGTTTCTACCAAGGGGTGGAGATGATAAAGAACCAGTTTATAGAGGCCCTTAAAAGCCAAGGCTTAGAGGAGATAGAGGCACTAGATCAGCCGTTTGATCCAAACTACCACAATGCAGTGTCCCAGATGGAGTCTGAAGACCACGATTCAGACATAGTGGTGCAGGTCTTCCAGAAGGGATACAAGATAAAAGACAAGGTAGTAAGGCCTAGCATGGTAGTTGTTTCTAAATAGAGGATACAAGAACAGAGTATATAAAAACACAAGGAGGAATTGCAATGGGCAAAATTATAGGAATAGACTTGGGTACAACTAACTCTTGCGTTTCAGTTATGGAAGGTGGAGAGCCGGTAGTAATACCTAACTCAGAGGGAAATAGAACTACTCCATCGGTAGTTGCTTTTACAAAAGATGGAGAGAGACTAGTTGGAGAGACAGCTAAGAGACAGGCTGTTACAAATCCAGATGGAACAGTTATATCTATAAAGAGACATATGGGAACAGACCACAAAGTGACTATAGGAGACAAGACTTACACTCCACAGGATATATCTGCGATGATACTTCAAAAGCTGAAGGCCGATGCAGAAGCTTATCTAGGAGAGACAGTTACAGACGCAGTTATAACTGTGCCTGCATACTTCTCAGACAGCCAGAGACAGGCTACAAAGGACGCAGGAAAGATAGCTGGACTAAACGTTCAGAGGATAATAAACGAGCCTACAGCGGCATCACTTGCATACGGGCTTGACAAGGATGAAGAGAATCACAAGATAATGCTTTTCGACCTTGGTGGAGGTACTTTCGACGTATCTATACTAGAGCTAGGAGACGGAGTTTTCGACGTTATATCTACAAGCGGAGACAACCACTTAGGTGGAGATGACTTCGACGAAGCGCTTGTAGACTATATAGCTGAAGAGTTCAAGAAAGAGAACGGAGTAGACCTTAGAACTGACAAGATGGCGCTTCAAAGACTTAAGGAAGCAGCAGAGAAGGCCAAAAAGGAGCTTTCAAGCTCTATAAACACAAATATAAACCTTCCTTTCATAACAGCTACTCAGGAAGGGCCAAAGCACTTGGACATGAACCTAAGTAGAGCTAAGTTCGACGAGATAACTCAGAGCCTTGTAGAGAGAACTATGGGACCTGTAAAGAAAGCGCTAAGCGATTCAGGACTTTCTACTTCAGAGCTAGACAAGGTTATACTAGTTGGAGGATCGACTAGAATACCGGCAGTTCAAGATGCAGTGAAGAAGATAACAGGAAAAGAAGCATACAAAGGAGTTAACCCAGACGAGGTTGTTGCCCTAGGTGCAGCTATCCAGGGAGGAGTCTTGAGCGGAGAGGTAAAAGACGTACTTCTACTAGACGTAACACCGCTTTCACTTGGAATAGAGACTCTAGGTGGAGTATTTACAAAGCTTATAGAGAGAAACACAACTATCCCTACAAACAAGAGCCAGGTGTTCTCTACAGCGGCAGACAACCAAAACGCCGTGGACATCCACATACTTCAGGGAGAGCGTGAGATGGCTGGAGACAACAATAGCCTTGGAAGATTCCAGCTTACAGGTATACCACCAGCTCCAAGAGGAGTTCCACAGATAGAGGTTACTTTTGACATAGACGCAAACGGAATAGTGAATGTTTCAGCTAAGGACCTTGGAACAGGAGTAGAGCAGAAGATAACTATCACAGCTTCTACAAACCTGAGCGACGAAGAGATAGAGCAGAAAGTAAGAGATGCAGAGCAGCACGCTGAAGAAGACAAGAAGAGAAAAGAGCAGATAGAGATCAGAAACAACGCAGATTCTACTATCTACCAGACAGAGAAGACTCTTAAAGAAGTTGAAGACAAGATATCTGCTGACGAAAAGGCGAAAGTGGAAGAGAAGCTTGAAGCGCTTAAGAAGTCTCTAGAAGGCGACAGCACAGAGGATATAAAGGCCAAGACAGACGAGCTTATGAATGAGTTCCACGCCATATCGCAGAAGATGTACGAGCAGGCTGCGCAAAATGCTGAATCAGCTGAAAGTGCAGAGCCTAAAGACGACAACGTAGTAGATGCAGAATACGAAGCTGTAGACGAAGACAACAAGTAATAGAACACGCAGACATCAAAGCTGAATTGTATTTGGCTTTGATGTTTGTAGTTTAGAGAATAAAGAACGCAGGTGGTGAATAGATGCAAAAGAGAGACTATTATGAGGTCTTAGGTGTAGAAAAAGGCGTAGACGAGCAGGAGCTGAAGAAAGCCTACAGAAAGCTTGCCAAGAAGTATCACCCGGATTTGAACCCTAATGACGACGAGGCAGAAAAGAACTTCAAAGAAGTCAGCGAGGCATATGAGGTGCTTTCAGACAAGGAAAAGAGAGCGCAGTACGACAGGTTTGGACACGAGGGCATGAACCAGGGCGGTTACAGCGGATATTCGGGAGGATTTGGAGACTTCGGGGATATATTCGGAGACATCTTCGGGGATATGTTCGGAGGCTTCGGAGGCGGATCGAGACAGAAAAAGAGAGGTCCTGTAAGAGGAGACGACATACAGGTAGGAGTCAGAATCACTTTCAGGGAAGCCGCTTTCGGGGTGAAAAAAGAGATAACGATAAAGAGAGACGAGTCTTGCGAGACATGTGATGGTACAGGGGCGAAGCCGGGAACAAGCAAGAAGACTTGTCCTACATGCCATGGAACCGGGGAAGTCCAGCAAGTTCAGAGAACTCCTTTTGGACAGATGATGAGAGTCGGAGTATGTCCGACCTGTAAAGGTGCAGGGGAGATAATAGACGATCCTTGCGGCAAATGCCACGGCTCGGGCAAAGTCAAGAAATCCAAGACTTTCAGCGTAAACATCCCGGCAGGGGTGGATACAGGTTCATATATCCCTATGCGTGGAGAAGGTGAGCTTGGCGAAAAAGGCGGGCCTAGAGGAGACCTCTACGTCTATATAGAGGTCGAAAAAGACAGTCTATTCGAGAGAGACGGAGACGATCTGAGATGCGAGATACCTGTTTCGTTTACGCAGCTGGCATTAGGCGCAGATATAGAGATACCTACGCTAGACGGAAAGATAAAGTACAAGATAGAGCCGGGAACCCAGACAGGCACAGTTTTCAGATTCAAAGGCAAGGGAATCAAGAGCCTTAGAACTGGAAGAGAGGGAAATCTCTACGTCAAGGTGAAAGTGGAGATACCTAGAAAGCTTTCAGACAGAGAGAGGGAGCTGCTAGAGGAGCTTTCGGCGGAGTTTGGAGAAGAAACTTCGCATGGAAAGAAAGGGCTCTTTGACAAGATAAAAGACAAGTTTTCAGAGTAGGAGCAGGGACTCGGCCAGTACGGCCAGGTCCTTTTTCTTTTGGCCTGGAACTGTTTTTTTTACAGGCTATGGTGTATAATATTTGTGATTGAAAATCGATTAAAAGGATGTGTTTTAATTGAAATGGATAGAAGTTCAGATAAAGACCGACTCTGAGAATGTAGAAATAGTTTCGGGCATACTGTACGATTTAGGTGTAGGCGGACTTGCCATAGAGGACCCAAGGGATATAGAGTTTAAAGCCGAGCACCCTGACGCCTGGGACTATATAGTTCCTGAAGAGCTGCTTTCAGACAGAGAGCCGGGAGTCGTGGTAAAAGCTTATTTCCCAGAGGGGGAAGAGCTGCTAGAGACTATAGAGTCGATAAGGCAGAGGATAGAGGTAATGCCTAAGTATGAAACAGGCAGTCCTTTCGGAGTGGTGAGCCTTTCAGAGGTGTTTGAAAAAGACTGGGAGAATTCATGGAAGAAGTACTACAAGACTGCCAAAATAGGAGAGCGTGTAGTGGTCAACCCTTCATGGGAAGAGTACAGCCCTAAAGAGGGCGAAGTAGTTGTGAATCTGGATCCAGGGATGGCCTTTGGAACAGGAACACATGAGACTACGACTCTCTGCGCCAGAGCGCTTGAAAAAGTTGTGACTCCAGAGAGCACTGTACTAGACGTAGGCTGCGGAAGTGGGATACTCTCCATAATAGCGGCAAAGCTGGGCGCAAGCGAAGTGGTAGGAGTGGACATAGACGAGGTGGCCGTAAGGGTTTCCAAGGAGAATATAGCTTTAAACGGCGTAGAGGACAGAATAGATATAAGGCAGGGAGATCTGCTAGACGTGGTAGACAAGAAGTACGACATAGTAGTGGCCAATATACTTGCTGAGATAATAGCCATCCTCAACAAAGACATAAAGAGATGCCTTGCGGACGACGGTATTTTCATATCTTCCGGGATAATAAAGGACAAGGTGGAGTTTGTGAAAGACTCCATGGCCGAATCGGGACTTGAAGTAGTGGAAGTCATAGAGCTAGGAGAGTGGGCTTCTATAGTTGCAAAGATAGGAGAAATTGAGTAATGCACAGATTTTTTGTAGACAGGTCCCAGATATCTGGGGAAGTCGTGACGATATCAGGTGAGGATCTCAAGCATATAAAGAATGTACTCAGGCTAAAAGAAGGCGAAGAGGTGTCTATATGCGACGGAGAGGAAAACGACTACGTAGCCGTAATAGAGAGCATAGACAGTCAGGAAGTGCTGCTTTCAATCGTGGAATCTTTTAAGTCCAAAGGGGAAGCGCCTATAAAGCTAAAGCTCTATCAGGGGCTGCCTAAGGGAGACAAGATGGAGCTTATAGTTCAAAAGTGCACGGAGCTTGGAGTTTCTGAGATAGTCCCTATGGCGACCAAGAGGGCTGTAGTGAAGCTTTCAGATGAAAAAAAGATAGCTAAGAAGCTGGAGAGATGGCAGAAGATAGCCGAAGAGGCTGCCAAGCAGAGCAAGCGTGGAAGAATCCCTCTAGTAGACAGGCTAGTCACGCTAAAAGAGGCAGTATCTGAGCTAGGGGAAGACGAACTTGCGCTAATGCTCTACGAATCAGAGAGAGAGAATTCGCTGAAGAAAGCTCTGCGTGGATATGACGGGAAGAATGTGTCTGTATTTGTAGGGCCGGAAGGCGGGTTTGAGGAGTCGGAAGCCGAGATGCTTAAGGCTGCTGGAGCCAAAGTGGTTTCGCTTGGGAACAGGATACTTAGAACCGAGACAGCTGGGCTTGCGGCCTCGGCTGTGATTATGTATGAGCTAGGAGATTTGGGAGATATTTAGGAGTGATATAATGAAAAAAGTTTCGTTTCACACGCTAGGGTGCAAGGTAAATCAGTACGAGACAGAGGCCATGGCTGAGCTTTTCACAAAGAGCGGATACATCATAGTGAACGAGAGCGAAGTGGCTGATGTGTACGTCATAAACACCTGCACAGTTACCAGTTTAAGCGACAGAAAGTCCAGGCAGTTTATGAGAAGGTCCAAGTCAAAGAACCCGGATTCTGTGTTGGCCGTGGTGGGATGCTACTCCCAGGTCTCTCCGGAAGAAGTGGCGAGCATGGAGGAAGTGGATATAATACTTGGCACAAGTGACAGGTCCAAGATAGTGGAACTCTGCGAGGAGTTCAAGTCCAAGAAGTCCAGGATAAACCTAGTGAGAGACATAATGGAGGTAAAGGACTTCGAGGAGATGGGCATAGAGGACACAGGTGGCAAGACAAGGGCTTTTCTGAAGATACAGGAAGGCTGCAACCAGTACTGCTCCTACTGTATAATCCCGTATGCGAGAGGGCCTATAAGGAGCCGGGACATAGACAGCATAGTTTCAGAGGTGGAGTCGCTTGCCAAGAACGGGTTCAAGGAAGTGGTGCTCACAGGCATACATGTGGCCTCCTACGGAAAAGACTTGAAATCAGATATATCCCTTATAGATGTATTGGAGAGAGTGAACGGGATAGAGGGCATAGAGCGGATAAGGCTGAGCTCCATAGAGCCGAACGTGGCTACAGATGAATTCCTGAAGAGGTATTCTTCGCTTGAAAAAGCCTGCAATCATTTCCACCTTTCGCTTCAAAGCGGAGACGACGCCGTCTTAAAGAGAATGAACAGAAAGTACAACACAGAGAAGTACTATGAAGGTGTGGAGAGGATCAGAAGCTACCTCCCAGACGTCTCTTTCACTACGGACATAATAGTGGGCTTCCCGGGCGAGACAGACGAAGAGTACAGAAACTCCTACGAGTTTGCAAACCGAGTGGGCTTTTCAAGAATACACGTTTTCCAGTATTCCCCTAGAAAAGGCACCCCAGCGGCGGAGTACAAGGACCAAGTAGCCGGTCCTGTGAAACAGGAGAGAAGCAAGGAGCTTATAGAGCTTGGCAAGGAGATGAGCAAGCACTTCAACCAAAATCATGTGGGTCAGATTTTGAAGGTGCTGTTTGAGGAGAAGTCCAAAGATATAATGGGCTATATAGAGGGCTATACTACGAACTATATAAGGGTAAAAGTCCCAGGAGAGATATCGGAATACGAAGGGAAAATAGTCGGTGTCAAGATTCTGAGTGCAGACGAAGAATCTGTATTAGGAGAGATAGTTTAGAAGGAGGTGAAATCATGGAAAACTGCATATTCTGCAAGATAGTGGCGGGAGAGATTCCATCACAGAAGGTATATGAAGACGACACTATACTGGCATTTAAGGACATAGATCCAAAGGCTCCGGTTCATACAATAGTCATACCGAAGGCGCATATAGCCTCGCTAAACGAGGTTGACGGCGACAACTTGAAAGACATAGCACATCTGATATCCAAGATACCTCAGATAGCCAAAGAACAAGGCGTAGACGCAAGTGGATATAGAGTTGTAAACAACATAGGGCGTGACGGCGGACAGACTGTAGCTCATATTCATTTTCACATACTGGGGGGGAGAGCGCTTCAGTGGCCTCCAGGCTAAAATAAAACTTGCAAAAAGAAAATATATATAATATAATAGTCGAGTATTAAGATAAAAGAAACAGACCCTTTTAAGAGGTTGAGGGGAGGGAGAATGTATGTCAGAAATCAAAGTTGGGGATAGTGAATCACTAGAGAGCGCCCTAAAGAGATTTAAGAGACAATGTGCTAGAGCAGGAGTATTGGCTGAGGTTAGAAAAAGAGAGCACTACGAGAAGCCTAGTGTAAAGCGTAAGAAGAAGTCTGAAGCTGCAAGAAGAAAAAACAGCAGAACCAGATAAGAGGTGGTTAAATGTCTCTAAAGGATAAGTTAATGGATGACTTAAAGACGTCTATGAAGAGCAAGGACAAGGTCAGAAAAGACGTTGTGACTATGGTCAGATCTGCTGTAAAGCAGAAGGAAGTAGACGAAAGAGTTGAACTAGATGATCAAGACATCATTGAAATCATATCTAAACAAGTCAAGCAAAAGAGAGATGCAATTGAGGACTTCAAAAAAGGAGAGAGGGACGATTTAGTTCAACTAACTGAAGATGAAGTAAAAATATTGCTAGAGTACTTGCCTGAACAGCTTTCGGAAGAGGAGTTGACTGAACTGGTCAAGACAGCTATAGCCCAAGTTGGAGCTACTAGCATGAAGGACATGGGCAAGATAATGAGTAGTCTTATGCCTGAGATAAAGGGCAGAGCTGACGGCTCATTGGTAAATAAAATAGCTAAAGATTATTTAAAATAAAAAAACCTGAATACTCTTGTATTCAGGTTTTATTCTATTAATAGAAAACTACATAGGTTCAACAATATTGATTAAAATGGTTTACATATGCAGAAATTAAGGTATAAAGATAAGAGTGATAATTTTAAACAATAGGAGTGATTGGACTTGGAAAACAACGGTGAAGAAATCTTAGAAAAACAGCTAGAAGTGGATGGAGAATATGTATCAGAGATTTTTGGAAACTACGATGAAAATATAGAGCTTATAGAGGAAACACTTGAGTCGAATATAGCTCTCAGAGGGAATACAATCAAGATAATAGGCAGCAAAGAGAGTATAGAGCTGACTGAAAAGCTGATACAGAAGCTAGTGGACGTGATGAAGTCAGAGGGCAAGATAACAAAGCAGTCGCTCATATACGCTATGGATTTGGTGGTAAGAGGAGAGGGCGACAAGATGAAAGAGATACTGAACGATATAATATGCATAGCGGCAAGCGGCAAGACGCTTAAGCCTAAGACGCTTGGGCAGAAGAGGTATATAGACAACATAAGGAAAAACGACATAGTCTTCGGGATAGGGCCGGCTGGAACGGGGAAGACCTATCTTGCCATGGCCATGGCTGTAAAGGCCTTTAGAAACAAAGAGGTCACTAGGATAATACTCACAAGGCCGGCAGTTGAGGCAGGGGAAAGCCTGGGATTTCTTCCAGGAGATCTACAGGAGAAGGTGGACCCGTATCTCAGACCGCTTTATGATGCGCTCTTTGACATACTGGGAGCCGAAAGCTATCTGAAGTACAAGGAGAGAGGACTTATAGAGGTGGCTCCGCTTGCCTACATGAGGGGACGAACACTGGAGTCGGCTTTCATAATCTTGGATGAAGCCCAAAACACCACTACAGAGCAGATGAAGATGTTCCTGACCAGACTTGGAAACGGCTCCAAGGCAGTTGTTACTGGGGATATAACCCAGATAGACCTTCCGCCTGGAAAGTCTTCAGGGCTAAAGCAAGCAGAGCGGATCCTGAAGGATATAAAGGGTATTTCTTTCTCTTACTTCGACAAGACCGACGTAGTAAGACACAGACTTGTCCAAGATATAATAGAGGCCTACGAGGCTTACGACAAAAAGAAGAGCATGAAGTCAAAAGAGAGTTAAACTAGGGGGAGAGATATGATTACCTCGTTTAAAATGAAGTTGAAAAGGCTTAGAAACTACTTGGACAGAAGAGTGGCGACAAAGGGAAGAGTCAATCAGATAGCTTTCATGTCGATTCTAAGCGCCGTACTCTTCACACTTGTACTTTTAGGCATGATGCCTGAGAGGATAGACGTAAGGGTTGGAGATATAGCCAAAGAAGAGATAAGGGCGACTAAAGAGATAGTAGACGAAGTGACAACCGAGAAGTACAGGCTTGAGGCAATGGAGTCTGTAGAGCCTAGATACAGGATAGATGCCTCTATACAGATAAGAGTCAAAAACGACATAAGAAGGTTCTTTGAAACGCTTTCTAACGCTCAAAAAGAGCTGCCTGAAAATCGGGAAAGCGCTATAAAAATGATTTCAGAACAAGACTATGTGGGGCTTGAACCAAGCGAGCTGCAAGTTCTACTGGACAGCAGGCCGGAGCTTTTGCTGACGCTCGAAAGCAGTATATATGAAATAGTGAACCAAATCATGAACATAGGGGCTACACAGGAAGATATCGACTATTCGAAGGGCAATGTAGAGTCTACATTCGCCGGTATAGGAGAGCTTGACGACAGCCTCAAGAGGATAGGGCCTAAAATAGTGAACGAAAAGATAGTGCCCAACAAGTTTCTAGACATAGAGACTACAAACAAGGAGAAGGAAAAAGCCGCCGAAGAGGTGGACCCTGTAGTCATAAAGGAAGGCGAGATAATAGTAAACAGAAACGAGATAGTCGACCAGCAGTCCTACGAACTCCTCAAGGAGTCGGGGCTGCTGAAAGAGGCCAGAAAGATAAACTACGGGCTTATACTGGGTGCGATAATGATAACTGCGGCGATAGAGGTGGTTTTTGGCCTCTATATCTACTACTTCGAGAAGAAGGTCTACGAAGACAGAAAGCTGATGGTGGTAATATTCATAGTTGCAATACTTGTGCTGTTGGTGTCCAAGAGCTTGTCTGCTGTTTCAGGCTACTTAATGCCTGTGGCCACGTCATCGATTCTGCTGGCCATACTTATAAACGCAAGGGTATCGCTGCTTGTGAACGTGCTTATAGGAGTTCTTCTCGGGATAACTGAGAGCTTAGATACATCTGTTATGACGATGGTGTTTATAGGAGGCATGATAGGGTCTTTTTCTTCCATAAACACACAGCAGAGGTCTAATATAATGACTATAGGAGTTGCTGTCGCCTTGTTCAATTTAATTTCGATAGCTGGATTTGGAATTGCAGGAGAAACAGAGATAAAACTGCTGCTTACGAGGATGGCCTACGGAACAGCGAATGGACTGCTTAGTGCAGTTCTAGCTATAGGCTCGATGCCTATCTGGGAGAATATATTCGGAGTGCTGACACCTATAAAGCTACTTGAGCTTATGAATCCCAATCAGCCGCTTCTCAAAAGGCTTTTGACAGAAGCACCGGGGACATACTACCACAGCATTCTTGTAGGAAATCTCAGCGAAAACGCAGCGGAAGCGGTTGGAGCCAGCTCCCTTTTGGTTAGGGCTGGATCTTACTACCATGACATAGGAAAGCTAAAAAGGCCGTATTTTTTCAAGGAAAACCAGATAGGTATGGAAAATCCGCATGACAAGATAAGTGCCAACATGAGTGCCGTGATAATCACAAATCATGCCAAAGACGGTCTAGAGGTGGCGGAGGACCAACCTCTTCCCAAGGAGATAAAGGACATAATGCTAGAGCACCATGGGACTACACTTGTATCTTTCTTCTACCACAAGGCCATGAACGAAGAGGGAGTAAATCCGAACACCGTCATAGAGAGCAAGTTCAGGTACGGAGGACCTAGGCCGCAGTCGAAGGAGTCGGCAATAGTCATGCTTGCAGACTCGGTAGAGGCCGCAGTTAGGTCTATAAAAGAGCCGAGCAAAGAAAAGATAAGCAGGATGATCTGCAATATAGTTAAAGGCAAGATGGAAGACGGACAGCTTGATGAAAGCGGACTTACGCTAAAGGATATAAGCAATATAGAGAAATCTTTTGCAGACACGCTTCTAGGGATATACCACGAGAGAATTGAATATCCCAGTCTGGACATAGCTGAGATTAAGGAGGCAAAGTGATGAATATATTTATAAACAACGAGCAAGACATAGTAGAGATACCAGAAGATATAAACGAGGCCATAGAGAGCGCTGTGAAAGCTGTGCTAGAGCAGGAAAAAGGAGAGACAGGCTACGAGGTGAGCATAAGCTTTGTAGACGACGAGAGGATAAAAGAGCTGAACAGGATATACAGGGGCAAGGATGCGCCCACAGATGTACTTTCGTTTCCGCTTTATGAAGACGAGGAGATAGAAAGCCTTGAAAAAAGTCTTCACATGGACATAGAGGAGCTGCTGGGAGATGTGGTTATATCGGCTCAGACGGCAAAGCGCCAGGCCAAGTCATATGGACACAGCTTTAAAAGGGAGGTGGCCTACCTTGTAATCCATAGCATGCTTCATCTGCTAGGATACGACCACATGGAGGAAGATGACAAGCTTCTTATGAGGGGCAAGGAAAAAGAGGCTATTAAAAAAATAAAGATCTACAAGGATGGTTTGAACTAGAAAATGAAGGGAAAAAGAATTATAAACAGTTTCAACTACGCTGTAGCCGGGATTATACAGGCGCTTAAGACAGAACCTAATATGAAGATACATTTCATAGTGGCGTTCATAGTGCTATTTATGAGTCTGTTTTTCAATTTCAACAGAATTGAAATGCTGATACTTTTCTTTACCATAACCATGGTCATAGTCTCTGAGATGCTAAATACGGCCATAGAGAAGGCGGTGGACTTGGTCACAAAAGAGTACCATCCCATAGCCAAAATAGTAAAGGACATAGCTGCAGGGGCGGTACTTATATCGTCTTTGAATGCAATAGTTGTGGGCTACCTGCTGTTTTTTGAGAGGATAAGCCTTTATCCAGGACTTCTAATAAACAGGCTCAGAAATTCGCCCATACACCTTACATTCATAAGCATAATCCTGGTCATACTGCTGGTCGTATGGATAAAGACCAAGACGAAAACAGGAACTCCTTTTCAGGGGGGATTTGCCAGCGGACACTCTGCGATAGCGTTTTCTGTGGCTACTGCCATAGCGTTTATGACAGACAACGCTCTCATAATGACACTGGCGTACTTTCTAGCTGCACTTGTGGCAGAGAGCAGAGTGGAGAGCAAGATTCACTATTTGAGGGAAGTTATAGTTGGTTCTGTGCTTGGCACCTTGATAACCATAGTAATATTTCAAGTCATAGGCTAGATAAAACGGAGGGATAAAATTTGTCAACTACTGAGATATATGTTCGGGGACTTATACTTATAGCATTGCTTTTACTTTCGGCCCTGTTTTCGGGTTCGGAAACGGCTATAACGAGTATAACTGTTTCCCAGATAAGAAAGTTTAAAGAAGAAGATGAAGAAGCTGCAAACATATTGAAGGAAATGAAAAAGAGCATAGGAGATATACTGGCGACTATACTTATAGGAAATAACATTGTAAACATAGCCGCGACCTCTATTATGACAGAGATGAGCATAAGACTTACTGCCGGCAATGGGAATTCCACGCTTATAACGACCGTTATAATGACGGTGCTTATACTTGTTGTAGGGGAGATAACTCCAAAGACTTATGCAACCCAAAATTCATTGAAAGTTGCAAAAGTTGTCTCTAAGCCACTGGGCTTTCTTTCTTTTATAATGAAGCCTATACTGTTCGTACTCCAGAAGATAACGAATACGGCTGTCAGAATGCTTGGTGGAGAGGTAGGCACTTTTGCTTCCTTCGTGACGGAAGAAGACATCAGATCGCTTGTAGACGCTGGAGAAGAAGAAGGGGTGCTCAAGTATCAGGAAAAAGAGATGATACAGAATATATTTGACATAGACGACCTAGAAGTGGCAGAGGTTATGGTCCCTAGGATAGATGTAGTTGCTGTTTCAAGAGACACAGGCATAAAGGAAATACTTGAAGTTGCAATAGAGCATGGATACTCCAGGATTCCGGTATATGAAGAGACTGTAGATAATATAATCGGAGTGCTCTATGCAAAAGATCTGCTCCCACTAGTGCTAGAGGACATAGAGGACGGAAAAGACATAGAGGTGGTGAGCCTTATGAGAAAGACTCTGTTTGTGCCTGAGACTAAGAAGGTAAACCACCTTCTCAAGGAGCTACAGCAGAGCAAGATACACATGGCAATAGTCCTAGACGAGTACGGGGGGACAGAAGGCCTTGTGACTATAGAGGACATACTGGAGGAAATAGTCGGGGACATATTCGATGAGTATGACAACGAGATAGACCTTGTAGAGAAGATAGGAAAAGACAAGTACAAAGTTCAGGGTGAGATATCGCTTGAAGAGGTGAACGAGATATTTGAAAACGACTTGCCAGAGGAGGACTTTGACTCCATGGGAGGCTATGTCTTCAGCATGCTTGGAAGAGTGCCTATAGCCGGAGATATAGTCAAGTACAAGGAACTGGAAATAAAGGTTCTAGGCGTTCAAAACAGAAGGGTCACAGAGGTTGAGATAGTCAAGCTAGAGCAGGAGGCTTTAGAGGACGAGGAAAACGAGAAAAACTAAAGAGGATGTGGACGAATTGGAAAAAAGCAAGATAGAGGAGCTGGTGAAAGCGGCCCTTAAAGCCAAAGAGTATTCGTATTCGCCTTACTCGAAGTTTGCAGTTGGAGCCGCAGTGCTTTCGGGCAGCGGAAAGATATACTCAGGGTGCAATATAGAATCTTCATCCTACGCACCTTCGCTTTGCGCAGAGAGAACTGCCATAGCAAAGGCTGTGTCAGAGGGTGAGAAGAGCATAGAAGCTGTAGCTGTAGTTGGAAGTTCCGACTACACCTTCCCATGCGGAGTATGCAGGCAGGTAATAAGGGAATTCGGGAAAGAGGCTACAGTCATAGTGGCCAACAGCCCAGAGGACTACAAAGTATTCAGTTTAGAAGAGCTACTTCCGCACAGTTTTGGACCGGAAGACTTAGAGCAGAGAAAGGTGAGTAAAAATGACATATAAATCGGGATTTGTAACTATAATAGGAAGGCCGAACGTAGGAAAGTCAACTCTTATGAACAGGCTGGTGGGAGAGAAGATAGCCATAATATCAGACAAGCCACAGACCACTAGAAACAGGATTCAGACAGTTTACACAGATGAAAACATGCAGGCCATATTCCTGGACACTCCAGGGATACACAAGCCTAAAAACAAGCTTGGAGACTACATGGTCAGCGTGTCTACAGAGACTCTAGGCGAGGTGGACCTTATACTTTGGCTGGTGGATGAAAGCGTGGAGATAGGGCCTGGTGACAAGTATATACTTGAGCAGATCCAGGATATAAAGACGCCTAAGATACTTGTGGTCAACAAGGTAGACAAGATACCTATAGACAAGATACAGGGTATAATAGACAGTTACAGCGAATTCGGTGTATTTGAAGACATAGTGGCCATATCTGCGACTATGGGAAGCGGTGTTGAAGACCTTATGAAGAAGATAAGAGAGACGCTTCCGGAAGGGCCGCAGTACTTCCCTGAAGACACTCTTACAGACCAGCCTGAGAGGGTGATAGTCTCAGAGATAATAAGAGAGAAGGCGCTTCTCTACTTAGAAGACGAAGTTCCTCATGGGGTTGCCGTGGGCATCGAGTCCATGAAGAAGAGGCCGAAGAAAGACCTTGTAGATATAGACGCTGTAATCTACTGCGAGAGGGACTCACACAAGGGAATTATAATCGGAAAAGGCGGCAGAAAGCTAAAGGGCATAGGGAAAAGTGCCAGAGAAGATATAGAGAGGCTTCTAGGTAGCCAGGTGAACCTCAAGGTATGGGTTAAAGTGGAGAAGAACTGGAGAGACAAGGAGAAATTCATAAAGCAATTTGGATATATTTAGAGAGTAGAGGGTGTAGATGCACAATTCTTATGAAGGCATAGTTTTAAAGAGCATAAACTACAGCGAGAGCGACAAGATAGTCCATATCTTCACCAAAGAGATAGGAAAGATCAGCTGCATAGCCAAAGGTGTCAGAAAGTCTAAGAAGAGGGATGTGAACGTAGACCTCTTTACGCATAGCTACTTCCAGATATACAAGGGAAGAGGGCTGTACGGGGTGAATCAGTCAGAGCGGATCGACTCCAACTTCGAGATAAGAGAGAATATAGAGAAGCTTTCATACGCTTCGCTAGTTGCAGAGATAGCAGACTGCGGACTTCCCGAGGAAGAGGACAATGAAAAAGTGTTTGAACTCTTGGCGAAGACACTCAAGCTGTTTGGCGAAGGCAGTGTAGACCCCAGAAGACTACTCGTGTCGTACGAGCTGAAGTTTATAAGTTTTATAGGTTACAAGCCGGAGCTAAAGAGATGTGCAGGCTGCGGAAGCGAGGAACTTTCAAATATATGCAGGTTCAGCAATGATGCTGGAGGTGTTTTATGCGACAGCTGCAGGGGTATAGATAAATATTCGAAGCATATAAGTAACTCAGAGCACAGAGCCATGTACATGCTGCTTTACTCCAGGTACGAAGAGCTGAAAGAGCTAGAAATAGACGAAAAAGAGCTCTCCAAGGTACAGGAGATAGTGCACAGCTATATAAAGCATCATATGGAAAGGAGCAATTTCAAGTCGCTAGAGCTTCTTAGGGAACTAAAACTAATTTAAGGGAGTGTTTAAAATGGTAGTTACACTAGAGAAGATAGACCTTGTAAGAGAGAGAACAGGTATTAGCTATGCGGAGGCGAACGAGCTGCTGGAGAAACACGATGGAGATGTAGTGAAGGCCATAATGGAGGCCGAGGAGTCTGCGAAGATAGAAAACTCAGGGATAACCTCTAAGGGAGACGAGATACTTCAAAAGATAAAAGAACTCATAAAAGAGGGAAATGTCACAAAGATAAGCGTTAAAAAAGACGGGGAAGTCATAATGAACATACCTGTAAACGCAGGAGCTATAGGTGTCATAATATCGCCTTTTCTAGGGGCGGTTGGGCTTACTGCGGCACTTGTTTCGAAGTGCAAGATAGAGGTGACTAAGGCCGATGGTGAGATTATAACTGTAAGCGAAATGGCGGAAAAGACAGCTCAGAAAGTCAAAGACAGCATAAAGAAATAAGAGCGCATACGGCGAGAATATTGACAAATACACATGTATTTGCTAAATTATGATTAGAATGTTGATATTACGGACCGGGGAAGTGATCTTTCATCCCTCTAGGGAGGACAGGTTGCTTTTTTGCGTTTAAGAGGAGGAATAGTTTTTGGAAAATTACAAGACAATGGACAAAATCGTTTCAGTCTGCAAAGATAGAGGATTCGTGTTTCCAGGCTCAGAGATATACGGAGGGCTTGCAAACACTTGGGACTACGGTCCGCTAGGAGTTGAAGTAAAGAACAATATAAAAAAAGCTTGGTGGAAGAAGTTTATACAGGAGCCTAGATACAACGTAGGGCTGGACTCAGCCATACTTATGAACCCTAGGGTTTGGGAAGCTTCGGGCCATATAGGCGGATTCAGCGACCCTCTTATGGACTGCAAGAAGTGCAAGGCCAGATTCAGAGCCGACCACCTTATAGAGGACTATATGTCTAAAAATGGTATAGAGCCGGAGGCTGTAGACAGCTGGACAAACGAGGAGATGGAGTCCTACATCGGGGAGAAGAACATAGTCTGCCCAGAGTGTGGCGAGTTTGAATACACAAATATAAGACAGTTCAACCTTATGTTCAAGACGTTCCAAGGTGTTACAGAGGACTCTAAGGCTGAGATATACCTAAGACCAGAGACGGCACAGGGTATATTTACTAACTTCAAGCATATAGCCAGGACTTCTAGAAAGAAAATGCCTTTCGGAATAGGGCAGATAGGAAAGTCTTTCAGAAATGAGATAACTCCTGGAAACTTCATATTCAGAACTAGAGAGTTCGAGCAGATGGAGCTGGAGTTCTTCTGCAAGCCTGGAGAGGACATGGAGTGGTTTGGCTACTGGAGAGAATACTGCAAAAACTGGCTGCTGAACCTAGGGATAGCTGAAGAGAGCATAAGACTTAGAGATCACGACGAAGAAGAGCTTTCGCACTACAGCAACGCCACTACAGACATAGAGTACAGATTCCCGTTCGGATGGGGAGAGCTTTGGGGAATAGCAGACAGAACAGACTACGACTTAAAGCAGCACCAAGAGGTGTCTGGCGAGAACCTTCTCTACACAGACCCTTTAACTAACGAGAAATATCTTCCTTACTGCATAGAGCCTTCGGTAGGAGTGGACAGGGTTATGCTTGCATTCCTCACAGAGGCTTATACAGAGGAAGTGCTAGAGGACGGCTCAGAGAGAGCTCTTATGAAGTTCCATCCAGCACTTGCACCGTTTAAGGCCGCTGTCTTCCCGCTTGTGAAAAAGCTAGGAGACGACGCCATGAAGGTATACGAGAGTCTTACAGAGAAGTTTATGGTCGACTACGACGAGGCCGGAACTATAGGCAAGAGGTATAGAAGGCATGACGAAATAGGCACGCCGCTGTGCATAACTTTTGACTACGACTCGCTAGAGGACGGTTGCGTAACTGTCAGAGACAGAGACACTATGGAGCAGACGAGAGTTAAGATAGAGGATTTAGAGAAGCTTATAGAGGAAAAGCTGAAGTTCTAGTTATCTACTGTAGAGCAAAGGGGTGAGTTTTATAAAACTTACGGATAGGCAGGAAAAGATAATAGATATAGTCAAAGAAGGCCAGCCCATTACGGGGGAAGACATAGCCGGAAAATTGGACCTGACGAGAGCCACTTTAAGACCTGATCTATCTATACTCACTATGATAGGAGTACTAGAGGCCAGGCCTAAAGTGGGATACTTCTACAGTGGCAAGCAGATGGAAGACGATTTTTCCGAAAAGATAAAAGAACTCAAGATATCTGAGATAAAGTCGGTCCCAGTAGTGGTGAGCGAAGAGACCACAGTGTACGACGCTATAGTCAACATGTTTCTAGAAAATGTGGGCTCCATCTACGTGGTGTCAGAGGGAGGCATACTGGTCGGGGTAGTCTCGAGAAAGGACTTTTTAAAGAACACCATTGGCGGGCTGGATATAAACAAAATACCTGTAGGCATGATTATGACCAGAATGCCCAATATAGTGACGGTATTCCCGGAAGAGAACCTTCTAGATGCAGCTGTCAAGATAATAGACCATGAGATAGACAGCGTTCCTGTTGTGGAGGAGGTTCAGCAAGAGGAGATCAAGCAGTACAGGGTAATAGGAAAGATATCCAAAACGACTATAGCTAGAGCTTTTGTAGAGCTGTTTAAAAACATATAGGGGGTAGAAGTCATGGAAAAAGAATCTAAAAACAGTGCAGTTGTTTACGTCCTGTCTGACTCTATAGGAGAGACGGGCCAGCAGGTGGCCAAAGCTGCTATAAGCCAGTTTGACGCCGGCAAGTATGAGACCAGAAGGTATCCCTATATAACAGAGAAAGAGCAGATAAGAGACATACTAGAAGAGGCTAGAGAAGAGAATGTAGTGATAGCCTACACAATAGTCATAGATGAGCTAAAGGACTTCTTAGAGGAGAGGGCTTCTGAGTACAATATGAAAACTGTAGATCTGATGACTCCCCTTATAGATGCTATAGGAGAAGTCGTGGGAAGAAAGCCTAGAAAAGAAGCAGGGCTTATAAGAAAGCTGGATGAAAAATATTTCAAGAAGGTAGAGGCAGTGGAGTTTGCCGTGAAGTACGACGACGGAAAAGACACAAGAGGGATAAAGAGGGCGGATATAGTCCTGGTCGGAGTTTCCAGAACATCTAAGACGCCTCTTAGTATGTACCTTGCCCATAAAAATCTGAAAGTGGCAAACGTGCCACTAGTTCCGGAGGTACCACCGCCAGACGAGCTCTTTGAAGTCGAGCCGAAGAAGATAATAGGGCTTACTACAAACCCTATAAAGCTAAACGAGGTCAGACAAGAGAGGCTTAAGGCACTTGGACTAGGGGACAGCGCAAACTACGCGAGCATGGACAGGATACTGAAAGAGATAGAGTATGCAGAGAATCTGATGAAAAGGCTGGAATGTCCTATAATAGATGTTTCAAACAAAGCTGTAGAGGAAACTGCAGGAATTATACTAGAGATACTCCAGTACAAGAACGAGGAGTTCTAGAATTTATGGAATGAAAAAAGTGTTGAGATCTCAACACTTTTTTTGACCGGAAAAAAGTATTTATTTAATGACGAGATTGTTATATACTATTATCTATGGGTAAAAATCTAAAAACGGCATTTCTCAAGATATAGAGGGAAAAGGTGATGTAGATGCCTTATTCTTATGACGAAGATACGATAAGAGAGGTACGAGAAAGAAACGACATAGTTGACATAATATCTCAGTATGTCGAGCTAAAAAGAGCAGGCTCTAACTACAAGGGACTTTGCCCTTTTCACAATGAAAAAACGCCTTCTATGGTGGTGTCTCCAGACAAGCAGATGTTTCACTGCTTTGGGTGCGGAGAAGGTGGAGATGTAATATCGTTTTTAAGCAAGTACAAGAGTATGGACTTTCAGGATGTAATAGTGGAGCTGGCGGAAAGAGCGAATGTAGAGCTAAAGCAGAAAACAGATGAGGATATAGAGCGAGAGAAAAAGCTCAAGCTGCTATACGACATAAACAGAGAGGCTGCTATATATTTCTACAAGGTGCTTAGATCTAGTCCAGAGGCCGAAAATTATTTTCTTGAGAGAGGTATAAATAGTGATACGATAAAGCGATTTGGACTTGGCTATTCAAGAGGGAGCTGGAGCTTGTTGCTGCAATACCTAAAGCAGAAAGGCTACAGTGAGCTTGATATCGAAGAAGCAGGGCTTGCCATAAGGCACAGAGAGAAGCAGAGCTACTACGACAGGTTCAGAAGCAGAGTCATGTTTCCCATATGGGATATAAGCTCAAGGGTCATAGGTTTTGGGGGTAGGCTTATAGAGCCCGCTGAAAATCAGCCCAAATACTTGAACTCTCCAGATACTCCAGTCTTTTTAAAAGGAAGAAATCTCTACGGGCTTAATATTATAAAAGAGAGTATAAGAGGTGGAAGGATTCTTCTAGTTGAAGGATATATGGATGTAATATCTCTCTATCAAAGTGGGATTAAAAATGCCACTGCATCGCTGGGCACGGCGTTGACTAGAGATCAGATAAGGCTTATAAAGAGGTATACAGGAGATATCGCAATAGCCTACGACTCGGACGAAGCAGGAATAAAGGCCACCAAGAAAGCCATAGAGATAATAAGGTCAGAGAAACTGACGCCTAGAGTGGTGGAGATGGACGAGGGGCTTGATCCCGACGACTATGTTAAGAAATATGGAAGCGAAAAGTTCAGGCTTAAGATGGAAAATGCCATACACTATATAGACTTTATAATAAACTTGAATAAAAAGAAATATGATCTAAGCTTGATAGAAGACAAGCTTAAATTTATAGCCGATATAGCATACTGGCTCAAGATGATAGAAAGCCCTGTAGAGCTGGAACTTTACTTGGTTAAAGTGGCAAGTGAAGTTGGAGTGCCAGTGGATACGGTTAGAGGGGAGCTTAGGCTAAAAAAAGGAGCATTTGAAAGGAGCAGGCTTGAGATAAATCCTGTAAAGGCAGGAAGCACAAAGCGAGATGGATCGATCGACTCCTCAGTGCAAACTGAAATGGAATTACTAAGCCTTGTTTTAAACAGCAAGACTGATTTAGGTAAGTTGAACCTGAACATATCGGCTGAAGACTTTAAAGACAATCTCAACAGAGCTATAGCAATAGAACTGTTGAGATTGGAGCCGGAAGCTCAACTTGACAACGGCTTTAAAAGAGAAGATATAGAGGCCCGGACAGTGGAAATAAAATCGCTGGAATTGTTTTTAGAAGATAATCAGAGAGAAAAAGCGCTTAATGACTACGCCAGAAAGCTTAAGATTCAAAGCTTGAAGCGAAAAAAGCGTCATATAATGGACAAGATAAAGGAAATAGAGAGCGGAAGTTCGGATAAAAGTATTTCTAAAGAGGACTTCAACTCATTGTGTAGAGAGCTGACAGAGATAGATAGAGATATAAAGCTGCTTTAGCTTTATAAAAGGAGGTACCTTAGATGAACAGTTTGGCTAATGTAAAAGCGGAGAGTCAGAACTTGGTTAAAGATCTGATTGCTAAAGGTAAAAAACAGGGTATGCTGTCTTATAAAGAGATAATGGATACGCTAGAGGAAATAGAGCTAGAGACTGATCAGATAGATGAAGTTTACCAGAGTCTAGAGGAGATGGGGATAGAAGTAGTAGGAGACAAAGAATCCCAAGATTCGAACTCGCCGAAAGACGATGAAGAAATAGATATAGAGAAGGAAGATCTCTCTGTTCCAAAGGGGATAAGCGTAGACGACCCCGTGAGGATGTATCTAAAGGAAATAGGAAAAGTTCCGCTACTGACTGCGGAAGAGGAGACGAAGCTCGCCAAGAGGATAGAGGCTGGAGATGACACAGCCAAGACTATGCTTGCAGAGGCGAATCTCAGGCTGGTAGTCAGTATAGCCAAGAGGTATGTGGGAAGAGGAATGCTGTTCCTAGACCTTATACAGGAAGGGAACTTGGGACTTATAAAGGCCGTTGAAAAGTTTGACTACACCAAGGGGTACAAATTCAGTACCTATGCAACATGGTGGATACGTCAAGCTATAACTAGAGCCATAGCTGACCAGGCTAGGACTATAAGAATACCTGTCCATATGGTGGAGACTATAAACAAGCTTATAAGAGTTTCAAGACAGCTGCTCCAAGACCTTGGAAGAGACCCGCTGCCTGAAGAGATAGCCAAAGAGATGAACCTGGAAGTGGAAAAAGTCAGAGAGATACAGAAGATAGCGCAGGAGCCTGTCTCTCTAGAGACGCCTATAGGTGAAGAGGAAGACAGCCATCTAGGTGACTTTATACCTGACGACGACGCTCAGGCGCCAGCCGAGGCCGCTACTTTCACTATGCTGAAGGAACAGCTCGTAGAGGTGCTAGACACACTTACTGAGAGAGAGCAGAAAGTGCTCAGGCTGAGATTCGGACTAGATGATGGAAGGGCCAGAACTCTAGAAGAGGTTGGAAAGGAATTCGACGTGACTAGAGAGAGGATAAGGCAGATAGAGGCGAAAGCCCTTAGAAAGCTGAGACATCCAAGCAGAAGCAAAAAACTCAAAGACTTTTTAGAATAAACAGAACCTCTTTAGACCACTGCGGTTTAAAGAGGTTTTTTTAGATAGGAGAGATGGATATGAAGCTGTCACCTAGGATGGAGACAATAGCAGGATTTGTAAAAGAAGGAGCTGTAATTGCAGATATAGGTACAGACCACGGCTATATACCAGTGGAGCTTGTGAACCGAGGGGTTGTTCAAAAGGCCATAGCAAGCGATATAAACGAGGGGCCACTGCAGAACGCCCGAGAGTATGTGGAGAAGAACAAGTTAGAGGACAAGATAGATACAAGGCTCGGAGGAGGGCTCGCAACTGTTTCGCCTGGCGAGGTGGAGCAGGCCATAGTGGCAGGAATGGGTGGCGCCCTTATA
This sequence comes from Andreesenia angusta, assembly GCF_001855385.1. Lineage (NCBI taxonomy): Bacteria > Bacillati > Bacillota > Tissierellia > Tissierellales > Gottschalkiaceae > Andreesenia > Andreesenia angusta. Next base: position 208,116 of record NZ_MKIE01000003.1, read on the forward strand.
GCCGAGATACTGGAGGAGTCGAAAGAGGTAGCCAAAAGCATAAAAAGCTTTGTGCTTCAGCCTATGGTTGGAATGGTGGAGCTGAGAAAGTATCTCTATGAAAATGGCTACAGAGTCGTCTCTGAAAGGCTGGCAAGGGAAGGCGAGAAATTCTACCAGATACTGCTTGTAGAGCATGGAGAAGAGGACGAAATAGAGAGTGATATCTACTTCGAGATAAGCGCAAAGCTTTTAGAAAGCAAGGACCCAATTCTCGCTGAATTTCTGGAATACAAGATAGAAAAGCTTGAAAAGATAATTGATGGAATGCCTGAAAATTCGACCGGAAAGACTGCTGAGAAGAGAGCGGAGATAGAGAGCAAGCTAGCGGCTTACAAGGAGGTGTACGAAGTTGTTGTCAAATGATGTAATAAAGATACTGAATTCACTTGCACCCGAGCATTTGTCAGACTCTTGGGACAACTCCGGGCTTCAGATAGGGTCAAGGAGAAAAGAGGTCAAGAAGATACTGGTGTCGTTAGACTTTGGTAGGGAAGTTTTGAACAAGGCGATTTTTGAGGGGTTTGATATGGTGGTTACACACCACCCTTTCTTTTTCGGGGAGATAAAGAATCTGTCTACAGACGGAGTTCGTGGCGAGATGATAAGAGACGCCATAAAGCACGATATAGTGGTCTACAGCGCTCATACCAATATAGATGTAGCCAAAGACGGCATGAACAAGTTGATAGCTGAAAAGCTTGGGCTTGGGAAGACAGCTCCGATAGCACCTACATCGACAGATAGCCTTTACAAGCTGGCCGTGTACGTTCCAAAAGAGGACGGCGAGAAACTGAGAAAGGCGGCAGGAGATGCTGGGGCAGGAAGCCTTGGAAATTACGACCACTGCTCTTTCACTTTAAGCGGAGAGGGCAGGTTCAGACCATTAGAGGGGTCGGACCCCCATATAGGTTCCAAAGATAGTCTGGAAGTTGTAGAAGAGTTGAAGCTTGAATTTGTAGTCGAGAAGTCCAAGCTGAAATATGTGCTGGATGCTGTACTTGAAGCCCATCCGTACGAAGAAGTGGCATACGATATCTATAGGCTTGAGAACGAAGGGGAGTCGATGGGGTACGGAGGTATAGGCACTATAGAAAGAGAGCAGAGCTTGATAGACTTTGCCAAAAGTGCAAAGGAAAATCTTCAGTGCTCGGAGATAAGGGTATATGGAGATTTGGAGCAAAAAATCAAGAGAGTGGCTTTCTGTGGAGGAAGCGGAGCTTCATTTATAGGTAGTGTGGCCGGAAAGGCGGACGTATATGTGACTGGAGATATAAAGTACCACGACGCACAGAAGGCGAAAGAGGAAGGGCTGGCGCTTATAGACGCCGGACATTTCGGGACTGAGCATCTTATAGTGGACTATCTAGCCGATTTTCTGAGGGAAAAGACTGGACTTAAAGTGGGCATATCTAAGCATGATTTTTCGGAGCATATAACGCTCTAGTTGTATATTTATATGAATTATGATATAATTAATTAGTTAGAAAATTGAATATGAGTAGGTCAAATGATCGCATGCGCAACGCGTATGAGGAAAGTCCGGGCTCCGCAGGGCAGGGTGCCAGATAACGTCTGGTGGAGGCGACTCTAAGGATAGTGCAACAGAGATATACCGCCTGATTTTTCAGGTAAGGGTGGAAAGGCGAGGTAAGAGCTCACCAGCGGCTAGGCGACTAGTCGGCTATGTAAACCCCATCCGGAGCAAAACCAAGATAAGGGACTTGGGGGTGGCTGCCCGTCACCTTCCCGCTATGGTAGGTTGCTTGAGCTTGTCGGTGACGACAAGCCTAGATAGATGATCATTCAACGACAGAACCCGGCTTATAGACCTACTCGTTACATAAATAGAAAACATCACTCTTCGGAGTGGTGTTTTCTGGCTTTTTGGGTATAAATCGTACTAGAAAAGAAGAGGAGGTAAAGACATGCATCCTTTTTACAGCTACAGCGAAAAGTTTCTAGGAAGCACAGGTTCAGAGTGGATAGGGCTGCTGTCCATGTCGATGTACTTGGTGTTCTGGGGAGTTGTGATCGTATTTGCCTATAGATTTGCCAAGAAATACATAGTGACCTCTGGGGGATTTAAGAAACACGACAGCGCCATGATGATACTGAGGGAGCGCTATGCCAGAGGTGAGATAGACTCCGGGGAGTACCACCGCATAAAAGACGATTTAAACGCAGGAGAGAAGGAGAAGTGAGACTATGAATATATCTTCACTTTTAAAGCTGTCATATGCCGGGCTGGATGCGCTTCTAGTCCATAGAAAGAGGCCTATCATCGGATCTATAATAGTCACAGATAGGTGCAACCTTTCCTGCAAGCACTGTGCCGTAAAAAACATAAGCAAGATAGACTATACATATGCTCAGATAAAGTCGGACATGGAAACACTCTATTCAGAGGGGGTCAGGATACTGCTGTTCTATGGCGGAGAGCCGTTTCTCTGGAGAGACGGAGAAATGACACTGAGAGACCTGGTGGCAGAAGCCAGAGCTATTGGTTTTGCTATAGTCAATGTGGTCACAAACGGCACTCTTGGACTGGATATTCCTGAGGCGGACACCATAATGGTCAGTTTAGACGGCTGCAAGAGCACTCACGACTTTATAAGGGGAGAGACATACGACACCATCATGAAAAATATCTCGGGTGCGCCGGCTAGAAATATATGCCTCTACATGGCTGTAAATCAGCTAAATAAAGGCGAAATAAGAGAAGTGTGCAAAGTATCCGAGAAGATGCGGAATGTAAAGGCCATATCCTTTAACTTCCATACCCCGTACCCCGGGACGGAGAGTCTCAGTCTTAGTCGGGAAGACAAGGCCATATGCGCTAAAGAGATAATGGCTCTTATAGAGGAAGGATATCCTATTTTAAATCTCAGAAGTGCGCTTCCCTATATAGCGGAGAACAGCTTCAGGACCCCATGCCATCAATGCGTTATAGTGGAAAACGGGGAGCAGTGGACATGTGGTCGCTGCATAGAGGTGGAAGGGCTGTGCGAAAACTGCGGGTTCTTCTTTGCGGCCGAGATTTCACTTGCATTTGGTGGGAATATCTTGGTTTTGCTGGACCTGCTTAGGACGTACTTAAAATATATATAAGGGGGCATTGAGAATGCTTACTACAATAATGAGACTTATACTGACTAGATCGCTAAAGCCTTTTGAATTCAAGAGCGAATACAGCGAAAGTCTGGATTTCAAGGACTTGAAGAACATGGGGCTTTATGTGCATATACCTTTTTGCAGATCCATATGCAGATTCTGCCCTTACTGCAAGGAGATATACAGCAGAGAGCGAGCTGAGAGCTACAGAGAAGCGCTTCTGAAAGAGATAGAGCTTGTATGTAGCCGTATGGACCGAAAAAAAGAGGTGACAAGCCTCTACTTCGGGGGCGGAACACCTGCGCTTATGATAGACGACTTAGGGGAGATAGTCGGAAAGCTGAAAGAGCATTTTGAAATAAACGGAGGGATAGGATTAGAACTTCATCCAAGTGATATAAGCAAAGAGAATATACTTAAACTTAAAGCAGCGGGCTTCACTATGGTCAGCGTAGGACTACAGTCGTTTGACGAAAATTGCTTGCAAAAGCTTGGAAGAAGCGGCGGGGACTTTGCAGACAAGCTGAAGCTTTTAAAAGGTGAGTTTGAGGCTGTAGACGTAGATCTCATATTTGCAATTCCAGGACAGACTGAAGATACGCTTTTAAGCGATGTAGACAAGGCTTTTGAATACGGGGCCACTCAGGTTTCTACTTACCCTTTTATAGATTTCACCTTCGCAAACAACGAGTACAAGCCCATGGACGAAGGTGTGAAAAAGAAGATGCTGTCGTCGCTTGTTTACCACAGCGAAGCGTCAGGCTTCGAGAGGACTTCTGTCTGGACTTTCTCCAAAAAGGGGACGGAGAAATACTCGTCGGTGACAAGGGATTCTTTTCTGGGATTTGGAGTATCCGCAACTACTCTTTTAAAACAGAGCTTCAAGGTAAATACATTCTCCATAGACGGATATATAGAGAGGGTGGGGAAGAGTTCGCTTCCAACAGCGCTCACTATAGATTTTACAGAGAGACAGCGAGCGGCCTACCATCTTTTCTGGAGTGCCTACGCCATGAAGCTGGACGCCAAGAGTTTTGAGGATGCAGTTGGGCGTAAGCTTGAGTATATGTACGGAATAGAGCTCAAACTGGCGGAGAAGCTTGGGTATATAAAGAAAGCCGGGGAAAACTACGAACTTACAGAAAAATCTACTTACCTTTATCATAAGGCAGAGCAGATATATACAAACGCATATATAGATAAGATGTGGAGTTTGCTCAGGGTAGAACCATTCCCAAAGAGGATGACTCTTGAATAGGGCAAAAAAACTTGCCTAGACAAATGACATTCAAATGTAAAAAGAGTTAATTTATATAAAAAAATATAATAAAACATAAATATAGATATACATGAATAAATTCGCATGCTATAATCTCTAAGTGTTAAGAATAATTAATAAAGAGACTTGGAGGAATTATTTATGAAGAAAGTATTATCTATAGTATCAGTAGCTTTGATTTCAGCTACAATGTTTGCAGGATGTAGCCAAGAGGAGAAGAAGTCGGAAGAGCCAACTGAAACTCAAATAAGTACTGAAACTAAAGATATCCACAGCAATCCTGAGGTGAAAACGCCAGATGAAGCGCTTCAGCTTCTTAAAGACGGGAATGCAAGATTTGTAAATGGAGAACTTGCAAACTATGACCTTGGAGATGAAAAGCTCGCAGAGCTGGAAAAGGGACAAAAGCCAGCAGCTGTAGTGATAACTTGCTCAGACTCTAGAACAGCGCCAGAGCACTTTTTAGATCAAGGACTAGGTGATATATTTGTTGTAAGAGTTGCGGGAAATGTACTGGACCACAATGAAATAGCAAGTGTTGAATATGCTGTAGACCACCTTGGAACACCACTAGTGGTAGTTCTTGGACATGACAGCTGCGGAGCTGTAAATGCTGCGGTGGGAGTACATGAAAATCCTGAAGAAGCACATAGCACAGAGCATCTAGACTACCTTATATCTAAGATAACTCCTGCAGTAGAAGAAGCTAAAGCTTCTGGTGCAGAGGGAGATGAGTTAGCTGAAAAAGCTATTGATCTGAATGTAGACAACGGCGTAAAGCAACTACAGGAGCAGAGCGAAGTTATAAAAGGAAAGGTTTCATCGGGAGCGTTAAAAGTAGTTGGTGGAAGCTACAATTTCTCCGATGGAAGTATAGCTTGGAAAAACTAAATATGTGAAATCAAAACCGACTTCTTTTAAGTCGGTTTTTTTGTGTTTTTTCTTCAATTAGTGGTATAATACAACTATCTTTAATTTTTGTAAAAGGAGAGATAGAGCTTGCGGAATGAGAAAAAATCGGGCAAATTTAAAAGAATACTAAAAAAAGCAGGTAAAGTTATGGCAGTTCTTCTAGTCCTTATGATGGTGGTTGCATTAGGGCTTTTCATTAAATTTAAACCTAGGCTCGATGCGCTTATTGAAAGTGGAGATTCAATCATATCAAAGGTGACAGATGAATCATTTAAAAGCAGAGAGGCCACAGCCATATATGATAGGAATGGAGAGGTTATAACGGAAATACAAGACCACGAGTATGTATATATTCCACTGTCGAAAATGGGGATGAACATAAGAAACAGCTTTATAGCGGTGGAAGACATAAGGTTTTATGAGCACAACGGTGTAGACTACAAGGGCCTTATGAGGGCAGGCTTTGAGCTTGTAAAAAACAGAGGAACTATAACACAAGGTGGTAGTACTATAACACAGCAGCTTGTGAAGAATGTATTTCTGACTCATAAGCAGACTTATGAAAGAAAGCTAGAGGAGATGTATATAGCCAGAAAGCTAGAGAAGCTTTACTCTAAAGACCAAATACTGGAGTTCTACTTGAACAATGCGTATTTTGGAAGGGGAGCCCATGGCGTAGAGGCGGCGGCTAGAAAGTACTTCAACAAGTCGGCTGAAGAACTTACGATAGCTGAAAGCGCAGTGCTTACGGGGTTTACGAATAATCCGACTTACTACGATCCGGTGGAAAACCTTGAAAATGCAAAAGCAAAAAGAGACAGCATTATTGCAAAGATGCTGGAAACTGGATTTATAAGTCAAGCTGAGCACGACGAAGCTATTTCTTCGGACATAGCACTTGATATGAGCAGGGAGTTTAATCAAGACTTCGGGCTAGACAGCTCGCCTGTGTCTTTTGCGCTCTGGGGAGCTACCAAGGCACTTATGAAAGAAGAGGGATTTGAGTTTAAATACTGGTTTGACACACAAGAGGAGAGGGACGCATACGACGAATCCTACAGCAACCTATATGGACAGATAAACTCAAAGCTGAGAAATGGCGGATATAAAATCTACAGCACTATAGACATGGACAAGCAGGAAAAGCTACAGGAAAGTGTAAACAATGGGCTTTCAGGTCAGCAGTCTGTAGACGAAGAGACTGGGATATACAAAGTCCAAGGCTCTGCAGTCACGATAGACAACGAGACAGGAGACGTGCTTGCAGTAGTTGGAGGAAGAACTCAGGAAGACGTTGAGAATATGTTCAACAGAGCCATACTGGGACACAGACAGCCTGGCTCTACGATAAAGCCTATACTGACTTACACTCCGGCGTTTGAAAAAGGAAGGCTCCCGAGCATGGGAATGAACGACGAGGAGATAAAGGGAGGCCCGAAGAACGCCGACAGAAAGTTCAGAGGCATTGTGACTCTTAGAGAAGCTGTCGAGAGGTCTTACAACACAATACCTTACAAAATAACTCAAGAGTATGGAACAAGGGAACTTATAAAGTACTTGGAGAAGATGGAGTTTTCAAAGCTTGTTCCAGACGACATATTCCCGGGGATATCTATAGGTGGCTTCACCTACGGAGCTACAGCACTTGAGATGGCGAGTGCATACTCGACTATAGCCAGAAACGGGGAGTTTATTACTCCTACAGGCGTGGACATGATAAAGAATCTATCAGACGATGTAATATATGAAAACAAGAGAGAGAGAGTCAGGGTTTACGACTCGGGAAGCGCATACTTGATGACAGATGTGCTGAAAGGCGTAGTCTCCAGCCCAGGAGCGACTGCATATGGAACTTGGGTGTCTGGTGTGGATACAGCCGGAAAGACAGGTACTACAAACGAGAACAAGGACGCCTGGTTCGCAGGGTACACTCCGAAGTACACAACAGTTGTATGGGTTGGAAGCGATGTACCTAGGCCGCTAAACCAGGGCAGCAATTATACGAAGCGCATATGGGACAACTACATGGAGGAGATTCACAGCGACGTTTCCAATACAAAGTTTGAAAGGCCTGAGAGGATTTCCAAGATGTATGTAAATCATGGCAACTTCAAGGTGAGCAAGTCCAGAGTTGCAGGATGGAGCCTAGAGCTTGTTCCTGAAATATACTATGAGCTACAGGAAAGCGGAGAGCTTGACAGTATACTGAGAAATCAAGAGCTTTACAGCACTCCGTCGCCTAAAAAAGAAGAAGAAGAGAAGGAAGAGGTAAAAGAAGAGGTAAAAGAGGAAGAGACGGAAGAAGAGGTGGAAGAAGGCACAGATACGCCACCAGAAGGGGAAGCGCCAGGTACAGATGAAAATGGGAATCCAACGCCGACCCCAAATCCAACACCTACCCCAACGCCAAATCCGACGCCGAATCCAAATCCGAACCCTACACCACCGCCAAACCCAACACCAACTCCTGACCCAGGAGATGGCGGAGAAGGAGGAAATGGAGGGTCTTCTGGAAATACGGGGGGAGGTGACGGCTCTCTAGAGCCATCCCCCTAATCCTGAAAATGAACTGGACGAGGAGCTAGAAGAAGAGCTTGAGGAAGAACCAGATGATAAGCTCGATGACGAGATAGAAGAAAGAGAAGATACAGTAGATCAAGGAGGAATTATTTCTCCTTGATTTTCTGATTTAATATGGATTTAACGAGAAGAGTGTATAATCGATCTAGAAAGAAATTGAGGGGAAGTGTTTGCTTTGGTAATAGAAGTTGAAAACTTGACCAAGATGTACGATGAAGAAGTGGCTGTAGACAACATATCTTTTTCTGTAAATCGAGGGGAGATATTTTGCATAATAGGACCTAACGGGTCTGGAAAGACTTCAACTATAGAGTGTATAGAGGGACTCAGGCCTGTAGATGCAGGGAGTATAAATGTACTGGGGCTGGATCCTTTCAAGGACAGAAAAAAAATGTATGAGCAGATAGGTGTTCAGATACAAGAGCATGTATTTGTCTCAGAGGCCAAGGTTGACGAGCTCTGCAAGCTCTACAGCTCGTTCTACACCAATCCTGTGCCTTACAAGTCTCTACTCAAGGAGTTTGAGCTCTACGACAGCAGGAATATACATGCTGTAAACCTTTCAGGCGGGCAGAAGAAGAAGCTTTCTTTTATACTGGCGCTGCTTCCGAGACCTAAGATTGTGTTTCTAGATGAGATAACCAGCTTTCTTGACCCGGCTTCAAGGAAAGATATGCTCTCCTACATAAGGCAGCTTAAGGGAATGGGCATAACAACTATACATATAACACACCATATGGACGAAGCCCAAGCTTTAAGCGACAGGATATGCCTTATGAAAGACGGGAAGATACTCAGCATAGACACCGCTTCAAATATGATAGAAAAGTCCAACCTTCCGGGGCTTATAACTTTTGAGTCGGATGACGAGAAGATAAGCATAGAGTCGCTAAAGAGCATACCATTTGTGATATCGGCCGAGCAGATGGGAAGCAAGTACAGCATAAGGGGAAAAGAAGGCAAGACACTTAGAAGCGTAATAGACTACTTGAGGGACAATGACATATCTTACAGCAGATTTTATGACAGGCCGCCTAATCTAGAGGATGTCTATTTGGACATAATGGGCTACGATGCTCCTGAAATAAAGGAGGGTGCAAAGATATGGATAGAGTGATTATAAGGTCTACTGTGCAGCTTGTGAAATTTGAATTCAGGCAGATCACAAGGATATTTCCGAATATGTTTTTTTCGGCGTTCTTTCCGCTGCTGTTGCTGCTTGTATTCGGATCGCTTTACGGAAATGAGCCGAGTGAAGAGTTCTATGGATTTGGAACGATAGACATACTGACACCGTCTTATGTGGGGATGATAATAGCTGTAAACTCGCTTGTACATCTTCCGCTCAGTGTTTCGTTTTACAGAGAGCTGAAGGTCTTGAAGCGATTTATGGCAACGCCTATAAATCCCATACAGGTGCTGATATCTCAGTACGTGGTTTACTTTATAATATCGGTGCTCAGCTCTGCGATTCTCATAGCCATGAGCTTTGCTGTATTCGGGCTTGAGTTCCACGGAAAGCCGCTTTACTTTGCACTTTACTTCGTAGTGTCTTCGCTTAGCATGTCGGCGATAGGATTCTTTATCACTAGCCTGACCTCGAAGACCAAGACATGTAGTGCAATCTCGAACTTCATATACTTTCCCATGATATTCCTCTCCGGCGCGTCTTTTGCAACAGAGCTGATGCCACCGAATATGGAGTACATAAGCAAGTTCATACCGCTGACTTACTCTGTAAACTTACTGAAGGAGTCTTGGATAGGGAATATATCCATGGATCACAGGACGAATATATTCCTGCTTTTAGGCATATTTGTGGTTTTTATAGCTGCATCGACTATAACCTTTAAATGGGAGTAGGTGTTTGAAGCCAGACAAAAGGTGGTAAATATAAATAGAGCAATTCAAGACTTTTGTTTGGGAGATGATTTGATGGGAAAAGTTAAATTTATAAATGAAGTAGATGCGAAAAAGGAAAAGGATCTGGTGAAGCTTGCAAAAAAAGCGAACGTAAAGATAAAGCTTCCTTGCAGTGGGAAGGGAACTTGCGGAAAGTGCATAGTCAAGATAACTAAAGGCGAAGCATCAGAGCCCACCAAGGCGGAGATAAAAAAGCTTGGTGAGGAGAAAATCCAAAAGGGATACAGGCTGGCCTGCCAGGTCGAAGTTCTAGAAGACGATATATCGGTAAAAATAATAGACTAGGGGAAACCCTAGTCTATTTTTAGTAGGACAGCTTGAAGTCGAAAGTTTTTTCAAACTGAGGAGCTATCATGGACAGGTTGTTCCTCTCCAGCTCCAGAGAGTCCAAATCTGTGTCGAAGCTTAGCTTTACATGGTCTTCCCCTATTGTAGCCGACACCCCTGATATAGAAGAGTCTAGCCTTCTGTCTAGGGCTTCGCTTATCTTGAGTATGGCCCCCAGCTTCTCTGCTATTTCCTTTTCCCTAAGGCTTAGCATAGAGCTGTAAGGGGAGTCTTCGATCCTGACTTTGCTGCTTCTATGCATTGAAGCGGCGAAAGCGGCCATAAGCATCTCTTTGTGGGACAGGCCTTTTATATTGGAGTTGAGTATTATATAAAAAGAATGTATATGGTGATTGTAATAGCCTATGGAAACGCCTATGTCATGGAGCAGAGACGCAGTCTTGAATATATTGTAGACATCCTCGCTTATCTTGTGGACAGGCTTAAGCTGCTCGAAGAGGGACTCTGAAAGGCTCCATATATGCTCGGCATGAGACACAAGCACGTCGTACCTTGCCATAATCCTTCTTATCTCATAGTCCACCACATCGTCTATAAGCTTTCGCTTGTCTCCCAAGATATATTCATATATATAGCCTTCCCTTATACCGCTGCCGCTTACGTAGACTTCTGTCAGATTGCAGTACTTGAATATGGAGTCCACCACCAGCGTGGCACCTAGTATGATGTCGGACCTGTCTTTGGACAGACCCTTCAGCTTTTTCCGCTGCTTGCTGCTACTCTCTTTCAGAATCTCGCATACCTCAAGTGTCTCTCTCTTGTCCATCCTGTAGTTGTGCGTCAGGTCGAAAGGGTAGTTCTTCTTCTTTCTCTCCACCTTGGCTATTGTCCTGAAAGTGCCTCCGATTCCGACTAGCGGGATATTTTGAACGTCTCCTAGCCATGGGACACTGTCATAGACATCTTCAAGATAAGACTGTATCTCCAGCTCTAGCTCAGGACTCAGGCTGTCTTTTATGTTGAACATGTCGGTGATGTTGAGGGACCCTATCGGCAGACTTATGGAGTTTACAAGCAGCCTGTCTTTTACGTGTATAAGCTCAGTACTACATCCGCCAATGTCCACGAAGAGACCTTCAGTTATGCTTGTGCTGTTTATGGTTCCGTAGTAGTCGTAGTAGGCCTCATCCTCTCCAGATATAACTTCGACGTCTAAGCCCACTTCTGACTTTATCTTGGCTACAACTTCATCTCTGTTTCGTGCGCTTCTGATTGCGGCCGTGGCCACCACTATCATTTTCTCCACTTTTATTGACTCGTAGAGGCTTTTAAAACCCTTTAGCGCATCTATCAGATTGTTCACCCTGGACTTGTCCAGGTTTCCGTCGCTGTCTATATCTCTTCCAAGGCGTATGGACGATTTGACCTCGTCTAGTATTTTAAAGTGCTTTCTGTCTTTTTCCAAAACCGCTATCACAAGCCTGACAGAGTTTGAACCTATATCTATAACTCCAACTGTATTCATTAAATTCACTCCTTTAAATCTTTATCTTTAATATTTACCACTTTTTCTGGGTATAAAGCAGAATATAAATATAGAAAAGGGGATAGGGAGATGACCAAAAAGGATTATGAGCTAGTCGCCGCAATCAACTTGGGAAGTGGCTATATAGACATGAGCATAGTGCAGATCAAAAAGGGAGGTCAAGTTGAGCTCATAGAGAAGTTGTCTCATCCGACCGACCTTGGGGGCGACAGCTTCAGCCAAGGCAGAGTGGGGCTCGACACCATGAGGGAGTGCTGCAGGGTTTTGAAAGACTACAAGAAGATAATGAACACATACGGGGTCAAGAGATACAAGGCCATATCCACCAGCGGAATGAGGGAAGCTGAGAACAGAGAGTACTTGATAGACCAGATAAAGAGCAAGACAGGCTTAGACGTGAAGATAATAAGCGTGGCTGAGGAAAGATACTACATATACAGGGCTCTCAGGAAAAGCTCTCTAGACTTAGACAGGAGCAAGAACTTCATCATAGTGAATATAGCATACGGCGGGCTTGAAGTTTCATTCTATGAAAATGGATCCCTTAAGTTTACAGAGTACCTGAAGATAGGGCCCCTCAGGATGCACGAGGCACTTTCTTCAATAGAGCATATAAACTTAAACTACAACAACACTATGAAGGAGTACTTCGAGAGCAAGGTGAACTCGCTATACAACGAGATAAGGGGCAAGAACATAGACACGCTCATAGCGCTAGGGGGAGAGGTCAAGAAGATAATGAAGGTCATAGAAGAAGAGGTCGACCAAGAGGGAGACTACCAGGCGCTAGACAGAAAGAAAGTAAAGCATTTCTACAAGAAGCTCTCCCAGATGAATGTGGGGCAGATAGCAGACATGTACTATCTTCCAAAGAGGGAGGCCGAGACACTTGTGCCGTCGGTGACTATACTCCACTCTATGCTCGACTTTATAGAGACCAAGAGGGTAATAGTGCCTATGATTTCAATAGTGGACGGGCTGACAGACAGGCTGTACGAGAGCAGCAAGTTCTACGAAGCTGACGACAATAGCTCTTCATATGACGACATAATAAGCTCTGTATGGTTTATAGCTGAAAAATACGGGGTATCTAAGAGACATTCAGAATACGTGTCAAAAACAGCCATATCTATATACGACCAGCTTTTGAACGTGCACAAGCTAGACAACAAGTACAGGCTTTTTCTCAGGACAGCGGCAATACTTCACGACTGCGGAAACTATGTGAGCTTGAGCAACCATGCTTTCCAGTCGTATAGGATAATAAAGTCCCAAAATATAATGGGGTTTTCAGATAGAAATCTCGAGCTTATAGGGAATATAGCCAGATACCACTCGGGAAAAGTCCCGTCGTATAAAGACACGAGCTATGCCAATTTGATCGAGGAAGACAAGGTCATAGTCTCCAAGCTGGCTTCTATACTGAGCCTTGCAGAGGCCATAGACTCAAGCCATAAAGAGAAAGACATATCTGTAAAGGTGGAGGTGTCAGGTGACTTTGCAAGCTTCACCGTGAGGTCTGAAGAGGCACTGGTGCTTGAAGCTTGGGAGCTTGAGAAGCGAGTTGAGTTCTTTGAAGAAGTGTACGGCCTAGAGGCCCAGATAAAGGTAGAGAAAGGGATTGGTAGAAAGTGAAGAAGAATTTTAGCAACAACAGCGAATATATAAACAGAGAGCTAAGCTGGATAGAGTTCAACAAGAGAGTGCTGAATGTATCTGAAAATCCGGACACTCCACTCTTTGAAAGACTTAAATTTGTAGCCATAACAAGCTCAAATTTCGACGAATTCTTTATGGTCAGGGTGGGCTCGCTAAATGATCAAGTAAACGCCGGGTTCAACCAAAAAGATCCGTCAGGGATGACTCCGCTAGAGCAGATAGAGAACATATTTATATACGCCAAAAAACTGATAGACAGGCAGTACAAGGCGTTCAACGATATACAGAAGGAGCTTCTAGGGCATAATCTGAAGTTTGCATCTGTAGAGGAGCTAAGCGAAGAGCAAAGAGACTATTTGCAGAGGTACTACATCGAGAAAGTATATCCTGTGCTCACTCCTATTTTGGTGGACAAGAGGATACAGTCACCTCTCGTATTTAACAAAAGCTTAAATGTAGGTGTGCTCCTGGAAAATGAAAAGCATGAGAAGTTCTTTGGAACGGTGCAAGTTCCCTCGGTTCTGGGAAGGCTGGTGGAGGTTCCGGGAGAGGGGGATATGAGGGAGTTTGTGTCGCTAGAAGAGATCATAAAGCTCAACTTGGAAGCTCTTTTCAGCGGGCACAGAGTTGTTTCAAGCAGCTGCTACAGGATAACCAGGAATGCGGACTTGACTCTAGATGAAGAGGGTGCGGAAGACCTTCTAGAGACTATAGAGGAGTCCATAAAGCTCAGAAAATGGGGAGCTGTAGTGAAGCTGGAGGTGGAGAGCGGAGTAGACGAGGAGCTGAGGTCTCAGCTTGTGGACCTGTTCGAGCTCTCGGGAGACTATGTGGTGGATATAAACGGATATATAGACCTGAGCTTCCTCATGAAATTTACAGGAATGCAGGGTTATGAGCAGTTCAAGTACAAGAGAGAAGAGTTCCAGATGCACAGGGCGTTTAAGTCTGACGAAGACATATTCCGAATAATATCTAAAGAAGATGTGTTGCTGCACCACCCATTTGAGTCGTTTGATCCGGTGCTGAAGCTTGTGGAGAGTGCGGCCAAAGACAAGAACGTGCTGGCAATAAAGCAGGTGCTCTACAGAGTCAGCGGAAACTCCCCTATAGTGGATGCACTGGTGAAGGCGGCTGAAAGCGGAAAGCAGGTTACAGTGCTTGTGGAGCTCAAGGCCAGGTTCGACGAGGAAAACAATATAAACTGGGCGAGAAGGCTTGAAAAAGCCGGCTGCCATGTCATATACGGGATAGTCGGACTTAAGACGCACTGCAAGATACTCTTGGTTGTCAGGATGGAGGAGACGGGCATAAAGCGGTATGTCCATCTCGGAACTGGAAACTACAACGACGACACAGCCAAGCTCTACACCGACATAGGCTACTTCACATGCAATCCGCAGTATGGCTCGGATGCCTCTAGGCTTTTCAACATGCTTTCAGGCCATTCCAAGCTGGAGAATATGTACAAGCTTTCTTCAGCACCTATAGATATGAGGAGGAAGTTTGAAAGGCTGATAGACAGGGAGATATCAAATGCACAGGCAGGGAAAAAATCAAGGATAGCCTGTAAGCTAAACTCGCTGGTGGACTACAAGATGATAAAGAAGCTTTACGAAGCCTCAAACGCAGGCGTGAAGGTGGACTTGGTGATAAGGGGTATATGCTGCCTGGTGCCGAATATAAAGGACCAGAGCGAGAACATAACAGTGAGAAGCATAGTGGGAAGATACCTTGAACACAGTAGAATATACTATTTCTACAACGACGGGGACGAAGAGGTGTTTATAAGCAGCGCCGACTGGATGACCAGGAACCTAGATAGGAGGGTGGAGCTGCTAGTGCCTGTGGAAGACGAGGAGAGCGTGGAGAAGCTAAAGAACATAATAGAGATAAACTTGAAAGACAATGTAAATGCAAAGTCCATGTCTTCCGACGGCAGGTATATGAAGTTCAAGGGAGGAGACAAAACTTTAGACAGCCAGAAGTACTTTCAGGAGAGGTCTGTAAAGGAAAACTCAATAGATAAAAAATTATTCAAACCAAAATATTCGGGTATCAACATAGGGTAGAGGAGTGATTTCATGTTGGCAAAAGATATAATGACAAAAGAAGTAATTAAAGTCCACAAAGACGAAGTGGTGGAGAACGTTATAAAGCTACTGCTTGAAAAAGATATAAGCGGGGTGCCGGTAGTAGACGATGAAGGCATGCTCGTAGGAATAGTTTCAGAGGGAGACCTCATATACAAGAGCAAGAAATTCCACTTTCCGCTCTACTTCACCATATTGGACAGCTATATATTCCTAGAGAAGCCCAAGATGATAGAGGAACAGGTCTCTAAGATGACTGCTTACAAGGTGGAGAGCATGATGAGCACAGAGGTTCACTCTGCAAGAGAAGATGACACTGTAGAGGATATAGCCACTATAATGAATGAAAAGGGAGTAAACAGGGTCCCTGTAGTTGATGAAAGCGGAAAAGTTGTGGGAATAGTCACTAGGAAAGACATAATAAAGAGCTACAATATGTAAAAAAGAGAGAGAGCCATATGGCTCTCTCTCTTTTTAATTCGCTGACAATGCGTCAGTTTCGTCGGTACCTTATAAAATCCGAATCTGGCTGGTCTGGGTTCAAAGGTTCTTCCAAGAACTCGTCTTCTAGAGGGGGATCTTCCGCTGGAGGCTCCCCCTCTGTGTTTGGCACATATTCTTCATCCGGCACAGGTGCTGGCGCTACAGTTTCTGGGACAGATGTGTCTGTATCTATACGGTCTTCCCGAGGCCTGTCCGGAACTCTAGGCTCATCTTCTGTGTCGCTTTCCAAAGCGCTTCCCCTGTGGTGGCATACTTCAGGCGGTGCATACATATAGTCTTCAGGATAGAGACCGTTGTACTTTTCAGGGTCGTAAGGAACTGATCTTTTTATGAAAAACCTGTTCATCACCAGAAGGCTAGGACATCCGCTTGTAGCCAGTTTGCCAGTTGAGAGGTCCACCTTGAGCAACACATGGGCGTCGCATTTTGAAATGGGCTCCGTACCTCTTACGAAGAGCTCTTTTCTTATGACATGCCTGTGATCTCTGTCGCAGACTTCGCCGACCAGCTTTCCAGAGACGGTGCAGATTTCTCGCTCGACTATGTTAGATGGCCTTTCAAAGCCTCTGTCTGGAAGATTTTTGTGCGCAAGCTTCATCACAGATGAGAAAAGCTGGGCGGCCATTCCACTGTCTTGGCTTAGGACCACACTCTGAGAGTCGTTTCCAATCCATACGCTACCTGTGTAATAAGGAGTGTACCCTGCAAACCAGACATCGGCGTTGTCGTTAGTGGTTCCCGTCTTTCCGGCAACAGGAATCCCCGAGTTTCCCGAGTCGATCCTGGCTTTCTTGGCTATGCTAAGCCCGTCTGAAACCGTAGTACGCAGCACATCTGTCATTATAAAGGCGGTTTCAGGAGACACGACCTTTGTCTTGCTAGGGGTGTTGTCTAGAATCACATTTCCATTCCTGTCCTCCACTTTTACATACGACCTGGGCTTTATATAAGTCCCTTCGTTTGCAATAGAGGCGTAAGCCCCTGCAATGTCAAGAGGGCTTATTCCCTTTGAAAGCCCTCCAAGTCCAAGGGCTGCAAGGTTTTCGTCGTTGTGTTCTCTATCTTCCTGCCTTGTCACAAAGCTGTCCTTGGCTCCAGACTTTATGATGCCCATTCGCTCCAGATACTTCATAGAGGTCTTGACCCCTATGTCTTCAACCGTCTTGACTGCGTTTGTGTTTACAGAGAGCTCTACAGACTCCCTAAGGGAGATAAGCCCCCTGTACCTTGAGTCATAGTTGTTTGGCCAGATATCCCCTTTTTCATTCAAGTAGGGAATGTCGTCTACTGGAGTGGCCGCCGTATAACCATTGTCTAGTGCAGGCAGATACGCTCCAAGTGGCTTCATAACAGATCCCACCTGACGGGGCAGAAGCGCCCTGTTGAGTATCTTTTGACCAGACATATTTCTGCCGCCTACAATTGCAGCTATCTTTCCGCTGCTCTGCTCTAGTACGACTGTGGCCGCTTGAGGCTGAAGAACTCCTACTTCATCGTTTGAAAAATAAGAGTTTCCCACGACAAGCTGAGAGCTTCCGGAAGACATGTTGAAGTTTACAGCTTCGTTCAGAAAGCCGGAGCTTATGCGTACAGCGCCATCATCCTCGATGCTGTAGTTGTCCTTGGAGAGTGAGAGCTTCCCAAGCGAGTGCGTAAGCAAATTCCCGTCTGGCCCTAAGGAGTAGTAGTCCCTTATGTCAATTGAATCAGAAGAGACTATCAGCTTTGGGGAGTCTATGACTATATCTCCACTTGAGGAGACGTCAAACTCGTCAGGAGAGAACAAGAGGTTCCCGTTTTCGTCTAATATGTTGTTCTTCCTGTAGTAAACGATGTTGCCGTTTTCGGAGACTATATTTCCACTTGGGTCGGAGCTCCAACTGCTGAGCTTTCCGCTTGAGACATAGCTTCCAAAGTTCTGGTATATCTCCTCCACGCCTCTTTGAAGCTCTATGTCCACTGTGGAGTACACTTTAACTCCTCCTGTATATAGCTCCCTGTGGGCAGACTCCTCTGTATAGCCGGCTCTGTTTACAAGGTCTTCTACGACCTGGTTCTTTACATAGTCTACAAAATACGAGGATATCATGGCTTCTTCATCCTGTTTGCCTGGAATTACAGCTGCCGATATATCCTCTGAAATAGCTGAGTCATAGTCGGCTGCGGAGATATACCCTTGCTCTCTCATCTCGGAAAGTATGAGGCGCTGGCGGTCTAGCGACTTCTCGTTAAACACAGCTGTGTACACCTCGCCCAGGATGGTTACATCTCCCAGTATCCTGTTTTCTGAAGTTAAGTTTTCAGGCCGCACAAGTATATACGGGGACAGGTTTGAGGGGCTGTTTGTGACTCCCGCGATTACAGCCGACTCTGCGAGTGTAAGTTCTGAGATATCTTTTGAAAAGTATGTCTCAGAGGCTTCATGCACTCCATAGGCACCTTGCCCGAAGTAGACGCTGTTGAGGTACGCCTCTAGTATCGCCTCTTTGGACAGCGAATTTTCAAGCTGAAGGGCTATATAGGCTTCCTTTATCTTTCTGGTTATATGGACTTCGTTTGAGAGGTATACATTCTTGGCAAGCTGCTGGGTTATGGTGCTGGCGCCCCTGACCACAGATCCTGCCTTTATGTTCTCCAAGAGAGAGCCTGTAATGCTCCTCAAGTCTATTCCGTGGTGGTCCCAAAATCTCTCGTCCTCGATCGCGACTATGGCGTTTTGAAGATCCTTGGGTATATTTTCCAGAGGAACTATAGTCCTGTTCTCCTCCGCCCTTATCTTTTCGATAAGTGTTCCAGACTCGTCGTAGATATAGGAGTTGAGGTTTAGTTCCTCTAGAATCTCCTTTGGGTTGAAACTAGGCAAGTCCTTTATAGAGGCATAGACAAGTCCGCCTGCAATGCCGGCCGCCATAAGAGCGAGCACAGTCAGAGACAGAAAGAAGCCCTTGAGAAAACCGCCTTTTTTCTTATGACCTTTTGTTGCTTTATTTGAATTTTTTTTCTTGTTGCTCATAACATTCTCCTTTAAACACATGACAATATTTATTCATATTTGATTATATCACAGCGTGAATTGCCTTAGAACACTTTGAGGCTTTATAAAAGTCGCGATATTCTATATAATTGTACTTATAACGAAATTGGGGGGATGGATTTGTTCGAAAACAAGGAAAACCATAGAGAGAGAGTGCTAGTTGTCGGAGTAGACGTAGGGATCAGAAAGAGCGACATAGACATAGAGAGTTCCATGAAAGAGCTAGAAGAACTTGCAGAGGCCGCAGGCGCAGAAGTAATAGGGTCGGTAGTACAGAAGAGGGAGCGAATAGACGCAGTATTCTACGTCGGCAAGGGAAAGGCTGAGGAGATCAGAAACGCCGCAGAGGAGCTAGATGTGGACACTGTCATATTCAACAACGAGCTGTCAGGAGCGCAGATAAGAAATCTGGAGAAGGCGATGGACAGAAAGATTCTAGACAGGACGAGCCTTATACTGGACATATTCGCAAACAGAGCAGCTAGCAGAGAGGGGAAGCTTCAGGTAGAACTTGCCCAGCTCAAGTACAGGCTTCCAAGGCTTGTGGGTTTCAGCAACCACCTTTCAAGGCTGGGAGGAGGAATAGGAACAAGAGGGCCTGGAGAGCAGAAGCTAGAGATAGACAGAAGGCATATACTGGGCAGGATACACGATATAGAGAAGCAGATAAGAGAGCTTGAAAAAGTCAGGTCCATGAAGAGAAAACAGAGGATAGAGTCTAATACCCCTATAGTGGCCATAGTGGGGTATACAAATGCGGGCAAGTCGACGTTGCTGAACAGCCTTATAAAGAGCGACGAGGACTACGGGCCTGAAAAGGACGTATTTGTAAAAGACATGCTCTTCGCCACTCTAGAGACTAGCCTAAGGAAGGGGACTCTGCCAGGTGGAAGGGAGTTTATACTTACAGACACGGTCGGGTTTGTGAGCAAGCTTCCCACAAAGTTGGTGGAGGCTTTCAAGGGGACGCTGGAGGAGGTCAAGTACGCAGATGTACTGCTCCATGTCTTGGACATAACGAACGAAGACCTAGAGCTTCAGATGAAGACCACGATGGACATACTGAGAGACTTGGATTGCTTGGATAAGCCTATAATAACTGTGCTGAACAAATGCGACAAAAATGAAGGCTACGAGCTTATGTACAGTATAGATGACCCTAAGATAATGATATCTGCAAAGACGGGCTACAACCTGGACAAATTGCTTGAGATGATAGAGGAGCATATTCCAGAGAAGTACCACAGGATAAAGTTCTTGCTGCCGTACGACGAGAGCGGCCTTATGTCTATTATATTTGGAGACAAGGGCGTCGAATCCATAGAGTACAAGCAGGAGGGCATAGAGATACTGGCTTCGGTCAGCGAGAAGACAAAGTCCAAATACAGAAAATACGTCATTGAAGGGATGGAAGAAGAAGTTGAAGAAGAATTTTAGGTCAGTGCACGGATTCGGACAAGACGAGATCATTATAAACAAGTCCAGATTCATAGGATATGCCACTATGGTAGAGACCGAGGAAGAGGCCCAGGCTTTCGTGGCCGAGATAAAGGAAAAGCACAAAGACGCCACCCACAATGTATATGCCTATATGGTGGGGGAGAGCAGCAATATACAGCGCTACAGCGATGACGGAGAGCCTAGCGGAACGGCCGGGATTCCGATACTGGAACTTTTGAAAAAAGAGGACCTTAAAAACTTGGCTGTAGTTGTGACAAGATACTTCGGAGGAATAAAACTGGGAGCAGGAGGCCTTGTGAGAGCCTATATAAAGGGCGCAAAATGCGGATTAGAAGCGGCCAGGATAGTGGAGAAAGTCATGTACAGCAGGATGCGTATAAGGCTCGACTACACTCTATATGGCAAGGTGGAAAATGAGCTTATGAACTTGAACTACAGGACTGAAAATATAGCTTACGACGACGCAGTGAACCTAGATATACTCTGTAGAAGCGAGGAGTACGAGGGGCTTGTAGGAAAGCTGAAGGACCTCACAAGCGCCAATATGGAGTACAGCCTTGTGGAGGAGAGCTATATGTCTGAACTAAACGGAGAATTGATAGACTAGGAGTGATGACGATGAACGTGGAAAAGATTACGCAGGAGATAGTGGAATGGATTTCTGGAAAAGTGAAAGAGGCTAACTGCAAGGGAGTCGTATTCGGAATGAGCGGCGGGATAGATTCGGCCGTAGTAGGGGCACTCTGCAAGAGAGCCTTCCCGGAGACTTCGCTGGGAATCATAATGCCATGCGAAAGCGACCCCTCGGACGAGGAGGACGCTAGGCTCGTAGGGGGAGAGCTTGGGATATCGCTTGAAAAGGTGGACCTTACAGCTACCTACAGCACACTGCTTGAAAGCATAGGGGGCGAGGTCTCTGCACAGTCAGCTTCTAACATAAAGCCTAGGCTCAGAATGACTACCCTTTACTACTACGCCCAAAAGAAGGGCTACCTTGTGGTGGGGTCGAGCAACAAGAGCGAGATAACTGTGGGTTATTTCACAAAGCACGGAGACAGCGGGGTGGACATACTGCCTATAGCCGATCTCGTAAAGCGAGAAGTGTTCGAGCTTGCCAGGCATCTCGGCATAAACAGGAAGATAATAGAGAAGTCGCCTTCGGCAGGGCTTTGGGAAGGTCAGACAGACGAAGACGAAATGGGATTCAGCTATAAAAGCTTGGACAGCTATATAGAGCAGGGCAGCATAGACGATTCAGAGTCACAGAGCAAGATAGAGAGGATGAATAGGTGCAGCCAACATAAAAGGGAGTTTCCGCCTATTTTCAAGCCAAATAAGCTTTAAAAAAGTTCAGAGAAAAATTGAAGAAACGGCTGGAGTGTGTTAGAATACTATAGGTGAAAATGGAAAGAGACTGAGAGGAGAATCTGAAGACTATGGCAGGACATTCAAAATGGGCTAATATAAAGCATAGAAAAGGCAAGGCCGACGCTCAGAGAGGAAAGATGTTTACAAAGCTTTCCAGGTATATAACTGTGGCGGCCAGAGAAGGCGGAGCGGACCTGGAGTATAACTCGGCGCTTAAGAGTGCGGTTGAAAAGGCCAAGGCTGAGAACATGCCGAACGACAATATAGACAGAGCTATAAAAAAAGGTATAGGAGACCTAGACGGCGCAAACTACGAAGAAGTCCAGTATGAAGGGTACGGGCCAAGCGGAGTTGCAGTCCTTGTGGAATGCCTTACAGACAACAGAAACAGGACGGCATCGGACGTAAGACATGCCTTTGACAAGTTCGGAGGGAACCTTGGAGCAACTGGATGCGTAGGCTGGATGTTCGACAGAAGAGGGCTTATAACTATAGCCAAGTCGGACTCTGTGTCTGAAGAGGAGCTTACGCTTCAGGCGATAGACGCCGGAGCAGAGGACTTTTCAGCTGAAGAGGAAGTTTACGAGATAGTCACAGCAGTAGAGGACTTCAACACTGTAAAGGAAGCCCTTTCGGCTGAAGGTTACGAGCTGGCAAGTGCGGACTTGGTATACCTTCCGCAGAATACTACCGCGCTTGAGTCGCAAGACGACATAAAGAACATGGTCAAGATGATAGACGCCCTAGAGGACAGCGACGACGTGCAGAACGTGTACCACAACTGGGAGATACCAGAAGACTTTGAAATTTAAAAGAATTGAAATGCAATACAGAGGAGGTGCCAAATTGTGGGTTCCGCTTTAAAGACAAAAGATATGTATATAGGACTGAAAGACAGGTTTCTATACAACAACGACTTAAATTCAATATATATCTTGTTGGCTCTCTACGATGTGGAAGAGAACATAAGCAATATATATCCTAGGTACATGTGCCTTAAGGACATAAAGAAGAAGATAAAATCGATACTGAAAAACAGAGCCGACAGCGAGCATGTAGCCCATAATCTTGGCATCATAATACACGAAGATATAAACAGGCTCGAACTCTGCTTCTACCTGGAAGGATATCAGGACGGGTATAAAAATGTGAGGTTTACGAATCTGCTTGAAAAAGAGGTAATAAAGAGCTACGGTATAGACTATATATACAGGTCGGAAGGACTGGGCTACTTTGGGAGCGACGACGCCACATGCGGAGTCAAGGAGAAGTGCTACAGGTATATAGATGAAAATGCAGGCAGACAGAGCCAGATAGAGAACTTGACGGATGAATTCATAAACAGGATAGTTAAAAAGAAGATAGAAAATCTGGACCAGCAGATAGAAAAGCAGCTCAAGATAGACTACGACATGCACAATATAAGGATAGAAGAAGTCAGCTACACGCTTACAAACGAAGAGGTGGAAAAGATAAACACCACCATACTAGACAATCTGATACTTCATTTGGGGAAAGTCTACAAAGAGGCTTTCTGGATAGCTGTAAATGACAAGGTTTTTAGAAGATATAGATAGAGGTACTTCCAGAAGTACCTCTTTTTTGCAATTGGAGACATTAATGTATTTGCTTATTTTCGCTATATTAAATATAATTAAATCGAATATATGTTTGGGATGGAGGATGCGATTTGATAATATTTGGGATAGATCCGGGAATAGCCATAGTTGGATACGGTGTACTAGAGTACACGGGAAATAAGTTCAAAGTTCTAGACTACGGGGCTGTTATAACTGAGCCTAAAGACAGCTTCCCCATAAGGCTTAAGCTTGTATACGAAGGTCTCACAGAGTTGCTGGAGAAGTACAAGCCGGACGCCGTGGCCATAGAGGAGCTTTTTTTCAACAAGAACGTAAAGACCGCCATAACAGTGGGGCAGGCAAGGGGAGTGCAGATGCTGGCCGCCGTAAACAAGGGCATAGATCTTTACGAGTACACGCCCCTTCAGGTGAAGCAGGGTGTTGTGGGATATGGAAGGGCCGAGAAAAAGCAGGTACAGGAGATGGTGAAGCTGATACTCAACTTGAAAAAAGTGCCGAAGCCTGACGATGTGGCCGACGCACTGGCTGTGGCCATATGCCATGCGCACTCTGGAAGCTTCAGAGACAGCTTTAAAGTGAAATAGGGAGTGATAAGATGTTCGACTATATAAAGGGAAGAGTTGTGGAGACAAGGGGAGACCAGCTTGTGCTAGAATGCGGCGGAATAGGATACCTCTTGACGGCTTCCTACAACACCATAAGCAAGCTAGGCGGTAAGACGGAGGAAGTAGCGGTGAGAACCCATATGAGCGTCAGGGAAGACGGAGTTACACTTTACGGGTTCTACGAATACGAGGAGCTCGAGATGTTCAAGCTGCTCCAGACAGTCTCGAAGATAGGACCTAAGGTCGCCATAGGTATGCTTTCGACTATAAGCCCATCAGGGCTGAAGAAGGCCATAGCACTGAGTGACTGCGATTTGCTTGCAAAGGCGCCAGGCATAGGCAAGAAGACTGCCCAGAGAATAGTGCTGGAGTTAAAAGACAAGATAAGCTTGGACGAGATATCTTCAGTGGGAGAGATAGATTTAGTTGAAGTTGAAGCTGAATACGAGACAGGAGCTGAAGGAGAGGCCTTGGATGCCCTTGTATCTTTGGGCTATAGCAAGCCGGAACTCTACTCGGTACTAGGCAAGCTAGAAATAGAGGGCAAGAGCTCTGAAGAGATCATAAGGGCTGTGCTAAAAGAGATCGGAAGGTAGTGAGAAAGTGGAAAACATAGATAATTTAGACGACAGGGTGGTTACGAGAAGCCTGAGGGAAGAGGATCTAGAGCTTGAGACTTCACTGAGGCCTAAGACGCTTTCGGAGTATATAGGCCAGGATAAGGCCAAGTCCCATCTGAAGATATTCATAGAGGCCGCCAAGAAAAGAGGAGAGCCGCTTGACCATGTGCTGCTGTACGGTCCACCAGGGCTTGGAAAGACGACGCTTGCGACTATAATAGCCAACGAGATGGGGTCGGACATAAGGGTGACTTCGGGGCCAGCGATAGAGAGGCCTGGAGACCTTGCGGCCATACTGACCAACTTGGCTGAAAACGACGTGCTCTTTATAGACGAGATACACAGGATAAACAGGTCGGTTGAGGAAGTGCTCTACCCTGCGATGGAGGACTATTCGCTGGACATAATAATAGGGAAGGGGCCAAGCGCAAGGTCCATAAGGCTTGACCTTTCCAAGTTCACTCTTATAGGGGCGACCACCAGGGCGGGGCTTCTGACTTCTCCACTTAGGGACAGATTTGGTGTTATGAGCAGACTTGAGCTCTATGACATAGAGAGCCTTACAGAGATAGTCATGAGGTCGGCCAAAATACTGAACGTGAAGATAGACAGATCTGGAGCCGAAGAGATAGGCAAGAGGGCGAGGGGGACACCTCGTATCGCCAACAGGATACTGAAGCGTGTAAGAGACTATGCTCAGGTGCTGAAGGGCGGAGAGATAGACAGAGAAGTGGCGAAAGAGGCGCTAGAGCTGTTCGAGATAGATGAACTGGGACTTGATAAGACAGACCAGAACCTCATAATGACCATGATAGAGAAGTTTGGCGGCGGTCCTGTAGGGCTTGACACCCTGGCGGCCTCGACTGGAGAAGAGAGAAACACAATAGAGGACGTATACGAGCCATACCTGCTCCAGCTAGGCTTTATAAACAGGACGCCTAGAGGAAGGGTACTCACAAAGCACTGCTACGACTATTTCAAAATAGAGTACAAAGACTAGACAGAGAGGAAAGATAACAGAGCATGAAAAAAAGCGATTTCAACTTTGAACTTCCAGAGGAGCTGATAGCTCAGACTCCGCTGGAGGATAGGACAGGCTCGAGGCTGCTGATAGCCAACAGCGAGACTGGAGAGCTGATACACGGAAAATTCACAGATATACTTGAATACCTGGAAGAAGGCGACACTCTTGTGATGAACAACACAAAGGTAATACCGGCCAGGATCTACGGCAAGAAGATGGACACAGGGGCTGGTATAGAGTTTCTGCTCTTGAAAGACCTGGGGGATAACAGGTGGGAGACTCTCGTAAAGCCTGGCAAGAAAGCCAAAGTCGGAGCTGAGATAGAGTTCGGGGACGGACTTCTCGCTTGCAGAGTCGAGGATATTCTGGAAGACGGCACAAGGATAGTGAAATTCGAGTATGAGGGCATATTCAACGAGATGCTTGAATCCCTTGGGGAGATGCCACTGCCTCCATATATAACAGAGCGGCTCGAGGACAGAGGCAGGTACCAGACTGTATATGCGGAGGTGGAAGGCTCTGCGGCCGCTCCTACAGCGGGACTTCACTTTACAGACGAGCTCTTGGAGGCTGCAAGGTCAAAAGGTGTCAACATAGCGTATGTGACGCTACACGTGGGGCTTGGAACTTTTAGGCCGGTGAAAGAAGACGACATAGACGACCATATAATGCACTCCGAGTACTACGAGATAGGCGAGGAGACGGCCAGGATAGTCAACGAGACAAAGAAAAGAGGCAATAGAGTCATAGCTGTGGGGACTACATCTGTAAGGACACTGGAGTCTTGCGCAGATGAGAACAATATGGCGGAGGCCAAGTCGGAGGAGACGGACATATTCATATATCCAGGCTATGAATTCAAGCTGGTAGACAGGATAATAACGAACTTTCACCTGCCTGAGTCCACGCTTATAATGCTGGTCAGCGCCAAGCTAGGCAGTGAGAACACCCTTAAGGCCTACAGGGAGGCTGTAGATCAGAGGTACAGGTTTTTCAGCTTTGGGGATGCGATGTTTATAATCTGATTGCGCCCTGATACATTGTGATAAAAAATAAATTATGCTATACTTTACAGAGTAGACTACAAGACTGGAGGACAGAGATGAACTCACCGATAAAGTACGAACTTATAAAAGAGTCTAGCGAGACAAAAGCTAGACTTGGAAAGATACACACCCCTCACGGGGAGATAGAAACACCTATATTTATGCCTGTTGGGACTAGGGCCACTGTCAAAGCCATGACGCCGGAGGAGCTCAAGGAGATAAACGCCCAGATAATACTCAGCAACACTTACCATCTATATCTGAAGCCTGGACACGACATAGTGGAGGAAGCAGGCGGGCTTCACAAATTCATGAACTGGGACAGGCCTATACTGACAGACAGTGGAGGGTTCCAGGTTTTCAGCCTCGGGAATATGAGGAAGATAAACGAGGACGGAGTTGAATTCAAATCCCATATAGACGGGTCGAAGCACTTCATAACACCGGAGAAGTCGATAGAGATACAGAACGCACTGGGCTCAGACATAATGATGGCTTTTGACGAATGTGTATCTTACCCGAGCGACTGGCACTACGTGAAGGACTCGATGGAGAGGACCACTAGGTGGGCCAAGAGGTGCAAGGATGCCAATAAGAATCCAGACAAGCAGGCCATATTCGGAATAATACAGGGCGGCATGTACAAGGATCTAAGAGAGCAAAGCGCAAGAGAGCTGTTGGAGCTTGACTTCCCAGGGTATGCAGTTGGGGGGCTAAGTGTGGGAGAGCCTGCGGATATACTTATGCAGGTGCTAGACTATACGGTTCCGCTTATGCCAGCCGACAAGCCTAGGTATTTCATGGGAGCTGGAAGCCCCGACTACCTTATAGAGCTTGCCATAAGAGGGATAGACATGGCTGACTGCGTGCTTCCTACAAGAATAGCTAGGAATGGAACTGTGATGACCAGCAGAGGAAAAGTGGTAATCAGAAACGCCAAACACAAGAGGGACTTTACACCGCTAGACCCTGAGTGCAGCTGCTACGCATGCAAAAACTACTCAAAAGCATATATAAGGCATCTGTTCAATGTAGATGAGATACTTGGGTCGAGACTTGCAACTATACACAATTTGCACTTCCTCATAAAGCTTATGGAGGACTTGAGGGAGAGCATTAGAGAGGACAGAGTGCTTGAATTCAGAAGGGACTTCTACCTGAAATACGGTGGATTTGACTATCTAGGGAAGCTGGACAACTACAGGCTCTAGAGAATATAAAAAACAAATTAAAAGGAG
This sequence comes from Andreesenia angusta, assembly GCF_001855385.1. Classification (NCBI taxonomy): domain Bacteria; kingdom Bacillati; phylum Bacillota; class Tissierellia; order Tissierellales; family Gottschalkiaceae; genus Andreesenia; species Andreesenia angusta. The sequence continues at coordinate 236,050 of NZ_MKIE01000003.1, forward strand.
GAAAAAACATGCCAACAACACAGATGCTACAAGCATTTGCACTGCCGCTAGCTTTTTTGGCCATATTCTACATGTTCATAATAAGGCCTCAGAAGAAGAAGGAAAAAGAGATAAAAGAGATGAGAAACAAGCTAAAGGTGGGCGATGTGGTCTTCACCATAGGCGGGGTAGTAGGAAAGATAGTAAAGATAAAAGAAGACGAGGTAACTATAGAGACTGGAGCCGACAAGAACAAGATAGTATTCAAAAAGTGGGCTGTAGGTAGTGTAGAGAAGTCTAAAGAGACTCCAGCTGAGGACAATTCAAGCGAGAGCTAAAACTTTATTTTAGATCTGAAATATGATATAATCTCTTGGATCAGTACTTATTAATTTCAACCAAAAACAGAAAGGGGTTGTCGTCTTATGAAGCACATAAAGACTTTAAGCGGTAGCAATTTAAAGGACAAGATAGAGAACCACGGCTGTGGAGAGTGCCAGACATCTTGCCAGTCAGCGTGTAAAACTTCTTGCACTGTAGGAAACCAAAGCTGCGAAAAAAACTAGGAATGAAAAGTAGTGGGAGACCACTGCTTTTTATTTTGGAACTGTTGGGAAAAGCTAGGAGGAATATCAATGGTAAAGACACATAAGTTTGAACTAAATGGAAAGAAAATAGTATTGGATATAAACAGCGGATCGGTTCACGTAGTAGACGATATAATATGGGATATAGTTGACCTCTTTGAAGAGAGCGACATAGAGAATATAGCTAACAGCCTCAAGCCTAAGTACAGCGAAGAGGAAATAGAAGACGCCATGTCTGAGATAAACGTGCTGAAAGAGAACGGACTGCTGTTCAGCGACGAGCCTGACTTTGGAAATATAGAGTACAACAAGGAAGGAATAGTCAAAGCCCTATGCCTTCACGTGGCGCATGACTGCAACTTAAGGTGCAACTACTGCTTTGCATCTCAAGGGGACTTCAACGGTGAGAAGCTCATAATGCCGTTTGAAGTTGGGAAAAAGGCGCTGGACTTCCTGGTGGCCAATTCAGGCAATAGAAGAAATCTGGAGGTGGACTTCTTCGGTGGAGAGCCGCTTATGAACTTTGAGGTTGTAAAACAGCTTGTTTCTTACGGGGAAGAGCTTGAGAAAACACATGACAAGAACTTCAGATTCACCATCACCACAAACGGAGTTCTGTTGAATGAAGAGAATATGGCCTATATGAATGAGAAGATGGAAAATGTCGTACTCAGTCTTGATGGAAGAAAGTCTGTAAACGACAAGATGAGGCCTACGATATCGGGCGACGGAAGCCACGACATCATAACTCCTAAGTTTTTGGAGTTTGCAAAGCTCAGAGGCGGTAAATCCTACTACCTAAGAGGTACTTTTACAAGCCACAATTTGGACTTCTCTGAGGACGTGAAATACCTGCACAAGATAGGCTTCGACAGCATATCAGTAGAGCCTGTAGTTGCAGACCCAAGCCAAGACTACGCAATACTGGAAGAGCATCTGGAGAAAGCCATATCGGAGTACGAAAAGCTTTCGGCAGAGTATATAGACGCTCACAAGCAGGGGAAAGGTTTCGACTTTTTCCACTTCATGATAGACCTTTCGCAGGGACCTTGCTTCGTAAAGCGTGTAGTGGGATGCGGGGCAGGGGTTGAGTACCTTGCTGTAACGCCAGAAGGGGACCTCTATCCATGCCACCAGTTTGTAGGGAATGAGGACTTCAAGCTTGGAACAGTTGATACTGGAGTAGAGAAAAAAGACATGGTGGACATGTTCAGGAATGCAAATGTATTCACAAAAGACGAGTGCAGAAGCTGCTGGGCCAAGTACTACTGCAGCGGGGGATGCCATGCAAACGCATATAACTTCAACGGGACTGTAGATAAACCTTACAGGATAGGGTGTGAAATGGAGAAAAAGAGAATAGAATGCGCCATATCCATAAAGGCAAACCTTATTGAAGACTAGAAAGAGTTAAGGGGTGAATAGATTTGAATACGAAAAAGAAGATAGCGCTATTTCTGATAGTGGCGATTACAGCGCTTTTCTCATATTCTGCGTTTAATGGTGTAGAACTAGGTGGATTGAAGCTTTCATCCATGAAAGAGAAGATAGACTTGGGTCTGGACCTCGCGGGGGGAGTTTATGTAGTGCTCGAGGCGCAGACAGACGAGAGCGGAGAGTCGCTTAGAGCCAAGATGGAGCAGACAAGAGCCATAGTCAGACAGAGGGTGGACAGCATAGGAGTCGCTGAGCCGAACATAGTCATAGAAGGCGAGAAGAGGCTTAGAGTCGAGCTTGCAGGAGTTAAAGATCCCCAAGAGGCGATCGAGATGATAGGCAAGACAGCGCTTCTGGAGTTCAAGAATCCGGAAGGTGAAGTGGTAGTTACGGGAGAAAACATACAGAATTCCGCTGTAGCTTTCCAAGACACTGGAATGGGAGAGCAGCCGGTTGTCTCTATAGAGTTCGACTCCAAGGGAGCCGAGCTTTTCAGGGAAGAGACAGCAAGGCTTGTAGCCCTTCCGGCCGATCAGGACAAGAGGATATCTATAGTGCTTGACGGAAGCGTCATATCAAGTCCGAATGTGAACTCAGAAATTTCAGACGGAAAGGCTGTCATAGAAGGCGGATTCACTGTGGAGTCTGCTACAGAGCTCTCCAACTTGATAAGCGCAGGGGCGCTTCCGCTTGAGATGGCTGAAATACAGAGCTCTGTGATAGGGCCTACGCTTGGACTCAAGGCACTTGAGAAGAGCGTGCTGGCAGGCGGAATAGGAATGCTGATCATATTCCTATTGATGATAGCGCTCTACAGGATTCCTGGGGTTGTGGCAAGTCTTTGCCTTACGATATACGTGCTTATAGTCCTGAATATGATGTCAGGACTTGGTGTAAAGCTGACACTTCCTGGGATAGCGGCACTTATACTCTCGATTGGAATGGCAGTGGACGCCAATATCATAATATTTGAGAGGATAAAGGAAGAGATAAAGGACGGAAAGACCAACAGGTCTGCACTGAGCTCTGGATTCAGCAGAGCCATAACCGCGGTTATAGACTCTAATATAACTACTGTCATAGCAGGGGCTGTGCTCTACGCATTTGGAACAGGGCCAATAAAGGGATTCGGAGTGACACTCATAATTGGACTAGTTGCATCTGTGTTTACAGCTGTATTTATAACCAAGTACATACTTGGGGTTGTGGTGGAAACTGAAATAGGAAGAAGCAAGAGCTTCTTTGGAGCTTAAGGGGGGCATTGATTTGAAGATAATTGAAAAAAGAAAGATTTTCTTTGCACTGTCGATTGCCTTTATAGTCATAGGTATGATCATAACAGCTGTAAATGGACTGAACTACGGCATGGACTTCACCGGAGGCACACTTATACAGATAGACCTGGAGAAAGATAGGGAGATGTCTCAGCTGAGAGAGATCGTTGACGAATTCGACGGTGATGCAAGCATAATAAGCGCCGGAGAAAATGGAAGAGAAATAATCATAAAGAGCAGCAAGAATATGAGCTCCGAGGAGAGCATGGAGGTCTTTGAAAGCTTTAAAGAGGAGTTCAAGCTAAAGAGCAATCAGCCTATAGAGGTACAGTCTATAGGGGCTTCTATAGGGAATGAGATAAAGCGGAACGCCCTTATATCCATAGCTATAGCCTCTATAGGGATGCTGGTGTATATAAGCTTCAGGTTTGAACTGAAGTTCGGAATATCGGCTGTTATAGCTCTTATGCATGACTCACTCATGATGGTTTCTATATACGCCGTGTTCAGGCTTTCGGTGGACAGCACTTTTATAGCTGCCATACTCACGGTCATAGGCTACTCGATAAACGATACAATAATTGTGTTTGACAGGATAAGAGAGAACTTAGGAAAGGCCAAGAGGTCGGAAAGCTATGAGGAGATCATAGACAAGAGCATAAACATGACTTTGAAGAGAACTCTTCTCACTTCGCTCACTACTATAGTTCCACTTGTGCTTTTATACGTGATGGGTGTGGACTCTATAAAGAACTTTGCGCTTCCACTGGCTATAGGAATACTTGTGGGAACTTACTCGTCTATATTTGTGGCAAGCCCGATATGGTATGAGCTCAAGACAAGGGCAAAGAAAACTGCATAACGAAAAACGAGAAGAGAAAGAGAGGATATCGGAGGATATTCTCTCTTTTAGTTTAAAAAACAAAACACAAGTTGTATAATGTAAGACAAACAGTCTATTCAAAAAAGGTGGAGCTCGTATGACAAGTATATTCAAGAGAAAGCACAACAACCTCAGCCGATACAGGGAGATACTGTCTGTATTCTACAAGTATGGGTTTGACAGCTATATAAGCGGTGTAAGCGAGAAAAATATATTCAGAAGGCTTGTATTCAAGAGCAAAAAACTAGACGACGAAAGCATAAGCCGTGGTGAGAGGCTGAAGCAGGCCTTTGAAGAGCTTGGACCGACTTTCGTAAAGCTGGGGCAGATACTCAGCACTAGGTATGACATGCTCCCTAGAGACATAGTGGACTCGCTCTCGGGACTTCAAGACAGCGTGGCGGAGTTCAGCCTTGAGGAGGCCGAGGGGATATTCAGAAGTGAGATAGGCAGCGGCTTCGGGGAGTCGTTTAGCGAGTTCTGCCCAGAGCCTATAGCCGCTGCATCGATAGGCCAGGTCTACAGGGCCAAGCTGTTTAGCGGAGAAAAAGTAGTGGTCAAAATTCAAAGGCCCAATATAGAGAAGATGATAAAGACCGACATAGAGATAATCTCCAAAATGGCCAAGCTGGTGGACGAGAGTCTAAACAAGAGCGGAATGTTCAAGGCGAGCGAAATAGTCAAGGAGTTCGGATACTATTTGAGCCGGGAGATAGACTATACATACGAGGCCCAGAACGCACTTAAATTTGCCAATAACTTTAAAAACAGAAGAGGGGTCAAGATCCCTAAGATATACTGGGAATACACCACGAGCAAAGTGCTTGTGATGGAAGAGATAGAGGGTGTAAAGATAAGCGAGGTGGAGAAGCTTCAGGAGAAAAGCTGGAACCTGAGGAAGATAGCCAAGAACTTGGCTGACAGCTTTATGACCCAGGTCTTTATAGATGGAATATTTCATGGAGACCCTCATCCTGGGAACATAATGGCAATAGATGAAAACACCATAGGCTATATAGACTTCGGGATAACTGGGTTTATGGACAGTAACACAAAGCGCTTTATGATATCCATGCTCAAGTCGAGCCAAGACAAGAACGTGGATGATGTCATGGAATCGCTTATGGACATAGGGTCTGCGCCAGAGGATGTAAACGAAGAGGAGCTTAAAAAAGATATCTACTTCATAATGAGCCACTACTTTGACATGCCGATGGAGAGGATAAACGTGGGGGACGCCATAAAGGAGGTCTTCAATACGGCTTACAGCCACAAGCTCAAGCTGCCAGCCCAGCTTTCGCTGCTTATGAAGTCGACCATGACTATAGAGGGCTGTGTCAGAAAGCTGCAGCCGGACTTCAGTTTAGAGGAGATATCCAAGCAGACTATAGGCAAGATATACAAAGAGAAAATAAGCGCAAGGAAGTTTACATCTGATGTAGGCAAGTTTATCTATGAAAACTATGAAACTGCAGTCAAAATGCCCAAGAGGATAAACAAGATACTGGAGAATGCGGAAAAGAACAAGATAAAGCTGAACTTGAAGCACGAAGACGGAGAGCGATTTGTGGCGAATATGAAAGAGATATCCTCCGGGCTTGTATTCGGTGTCATAACGGGATCGCTCATACTCGCGTCTTCTCTGATGCTTTTGAATGTATCTGAAATACACAGCAAGCTGGTTAAATACGCAGCCACCTTCACCTTTGCCGGAAGCGTGCTGGTGGGGAATCTGTACATGTGGAGATATGTGATAAAAAAGAGATAATAGGAGAGATATATTTGAAAAAGTGGATCATAAAAAACACCAAGGCCGACTTGGATCGTTTGAGTAAAGCATTAGGACAGAGCAAGCTTATATGCAAGGTAGTTTCAAACAGAGGGTTTACTGAAGTGGGGGAGATAGAGCACTTTCTAAACCCAAGCTTGGAAAACCTGCACTCGCCCTGGAGGATAAAAGATATGGAGACGGCGGTGTCTCTGCTAGAGCGTGGTATAGAGTGCGGAAAGCATATAAGGGTGGTTGGCGACTACGACCAGGACGGCATATCTTCGACTGTGATACTGGTCAGGGGGCTTATGAAACTAGGCGCCAAAGTGAGCTACGATATTCCGGAGAGAACTAGAGACGGCTACGGCATAAACAAGAGGATAATAGACGCAGCCGCAGCAGACGGAGTCGACATAATAATAACTTGCGACAATGGGATATCCGCCGCCGAAGAAGTAGGGTATGCCAAAAGCCTTGGAATAGACGTAGTGGTCACAGACCATCACGACGTGCCATACGTTGAAACACCTGAAGGTATGAAAGAGTACAGACTGCCCCCGGCGGACGCCGTGCTGAATCCGAAGCGTCACGACTGCTCTTACCCATTCGATGGGCTGTGCGGAGCTGGTGTATCTTTCAAGCTTGTGCAGTCGCTATATGAAAAGCGAGGTTTTGGAGCTAGGGAAATGGACGAGTTCTATGGCTTTCTGGCGCTGGCCACTGTGTGCGATGTGATGGACTTGATCGGAGAAAACAGGATATTTGTAAAGGAAGGGCTTCAAAAACTCAGAGACAGTTCGAACTTGGGGCTCAAGTCGCTTATAGAGGAGACGGGGCTGTCGGGAAAGGCGCTTGGGACTTACCACCTGGGATTTGTGCTGGGACCTTGTATAAATGCATCTGGAAGGCTTGAAACGGCCAAGACGGCTGTAGAGCTCTTCTTGACCTCGGACAGAGCGGAGGCAGAGGGCAAAGCCAGGACCCTCAAAAGTCTCAATGAAGAGCGAAAAGAGCTGACTCAGGCCGGAATAGACAGGATAATGGAGAGAATAGAGAAAAACGGAACAGCCCATGACAAGGTTATAGTGGCTGTAGACAGAGAGGTGCAGGAAAGCATAGCGGGGATAATAGCTGGGCGCATAAAGGAAAAGTACAACAGGCCATCTATAGTTGTAACGGCTTCGAAAGAAGAGGGGCTTCTAAAGGGGTCAGGCAGGTCTATAGAGGAGTACAATATGTTCGAGGAGATGTCTAAGCACAAAGAGCTCTTTGAAAAGTTCGGTGGACACCCCATGGCCGCAGGCTTTTCTATACCGGAAGAAAATCTGGATGAGCTTGGGTACAGGCTTAACAGAGACTCAGAGCTGACCGAGGAGGACTTTGTCCCCAAGATATACTTAGATGCCCATGTGCCTCTAGACAAGATAGACATCAGCTTGCCAGAGTCGCTCGAGATACTTGAGCCCTTTGGAAAGGGGAACTCAAGGCCACTCTTTGGAGATAGAGGGCTGAAGGTGAGAAAGATGGACTTACTCGGGAGCAGCTACAGGATATTCAAGTTCAGGCTTGAGAAAGGAGACAGAGCGGTAGAGGCTGTCTACTTTGGGGACATAGAGGAGATGAGAAACTATCTAGATTCAAAATTCGGAACAGAAGAGGTGGAGAATGCGCTTAGGGGCGCTGAGAATGAATTGGAGCTGGACCTTGTCTACTATCCATCTGTAAATGAATTCAATGGAAGGAGAAATCTTCAGATAGTGATACAGGATTATAGATAGAATACTCCCCTAGACTGTGGTATAATCAAGTATTATATTGATTTCAAAAAAGACTGGTTTTTATAGGCTGAAAAAGCTATATTTAGAAATAGATTTTTATTGAGAGGTTGGGGAGAATGCTAGAAAATCTGATAAACAAGATAACGAGCTATAATCCGAACGGAAATATAGAGTTGGTAGTGGAAGCCTATCACTTTGCGGAAAAAGCTCATGAAGGACAATTTAGAAAATCTGGGGAGAGCTATTTTATACACCCTTTCAACGTGTCCATGATACTCGCAGACTACAGCATGGACGTGTCTACCATATGCGCTGGACTGCTGCATGACGTGATAGAGGACACAGAAGTGACATACGACGCTATGAGCAAGAAGTTCGGAGTAGAGATAACGGATCTAGTGGACGGCGTTACAAAGCTTAAGAAACTGAAGTTCAAGACAAAGCAGGAAAATCAGGCTGAAAACCTCAGGAAAATGATAATAGCCATGGCAAAGGACGTAAGAGTCATAATAATAAAGTTGGCGGACAGGCTCCACAACTCCAGGACGCTTACACATATGTCTGAAGCCAAGCGAAAGGAAAAGGCGATGGAGACGCTTGAGATATACGCCCCTATAGCTCACAGACTCGGAATGTCTCAGATGAAGGCGGAACTAGAGGATATATCTCTCAGGTTTATAGACCCGGCCGGCTACTACGACCTTGTGGAGAAGGTCAACAAAAAGAGGGTTGAGCGTGAGAAGCTCATAGATGACTTGATGAGCAAGCTTGGGGAAAAGCTGGACGAAACAGAAATAGAGCACGAGATAAGCGGGAGGCCCAAGCATTTCTACAGCATATACAAGAAGATGTACTATCAGAACAAGAGCTTTGAACAGATATTCGACCTCACAGCCATAAGGGTGCTGGTAGACAATCTAAAGGACTGCTACGGAGTGCTGGGGATAGTGCACACTATGTGGAAGCCTATACCGGGAAGGTTTAAGGACTATATAGCCATGCCAAAGCCCAATATGTACCAGTCGCTCCATACAACTGTGATAGGGCCGAGCGGAGAGCCTTTCGAGATACAGATAAGGACATGGGATATGCACAGGGTTGCAGAGTATGGAATCGCGGCCCACTGGAAGTACAAAGAGGGAGTAGCTGACGAAGAGCACAAGAGCTCTGGGGCGGACTTCGAGAGCAAGCTGACTTGGATAAGGCAGCTTATGGAGTGGCAGAACGAACTGAAAGACCCAGAGGAGTTTATGGAGTCGCTCAAGATAGACTTCTTCAACGACGAGGTATTTGTATTCACGCCTCAAGGCGATGTGATAGACCTCCCGGCTGGATCCACGCCTATAGATTTTGCATACAAAGTCCACTCGGCGGTGGGGAATAAATGTGTAGGGGCAAAGATAGACGGCAGGATAGCTCCGCTTGACTACAAGCTCAAGAATGGAAACATAGTTGAGATACTCACTTCCCAGGGTAGTGCAGGGCCAAGCAGAGACTGGCTGAAGATAGTGAAGAGCAGTCAGGCCAAGACCAAGATAAGAAACTGGTTCAAAAAAGAAGAAAAAGACGAGAACATAGTCAGAGGGAAGGACATGCTTGAAAAAGAGGTCAAGCATGAAGGCTACAGACTGACAGAGCTTTTGAAAGAAGACTGGCTGAAAAAAGTGGCTGAAAAGCTGAGCTTTGAATCTATAGACGACCTCTATGCGGCTGTAGGGTACGGAAGCGTGACACTTTCCCAGGTGCTCTCTAAGTTAAAAGAGATGTACAGGGAACATCATAAAGACGACCCTAAAAAACTGGAAGAGAAAGAGAAACGGGTTGCTCCGTCGCCTAAAAAAGAGCAGAGGCAAGGCGCTGGAGTGATTGTAAAGGGCATAGAGAATATAAAGGTGAAGTTCTCGAGATGTTGCAATCCAGTCCCGGGGGACGAGATAATCGGATATGTGACAAAGGGAAGAGGAGTTTCGGTACACAGAAGAGACTGCATGAATATAGCTGAAATCGACGAAGGTGAGAGGCTTATAGAAGTGGAGTGGGCGGAAACTGAAAAGACTTCCTACAAGGCTGAAATACAGGTCAAGGCTTCCGACAGGACGGGACTTTTGACCGAGATAACACTTCTGCTTGCAGAGGCGAAGCTGGCAGTGAGCTCGCTGAACGCTCGTACGCAGAAAGACAATATAGTGCTTATAAATATGACTCTGGAGATAAATAACGTAGACCAGCTCAAGCGCCTTATGAAGAAGATAAAGGGGCTGAGAGGAGTTATGGATGTGTACAGGGTCACAGGATAGAGGTGATTTTTTGAGAGCAGTAGTGCAGAGAGTCAAGAGGTCTTCGGTAGTAGTAGATGGAAACACGGTAGGTGAAATAGGCGGAGGACTGCTGGTGCTTTTAGGTGTAGGCAGGGAGGATACAGAAGAGGACCTTGAGTATATATATGAGAAGACATTGAAGCTCAGGATCTTCGAGGACGAAAACAACAAGATGAACTTGTCTCTTCTAGACATTGGAGGGGACATACAGGTGGTTTCGCAGTTTACTCTCTACGGAGATGCTAGAAAGGGAAGAAGGCCTAGCTTTTCAAGTTCGGCAGCGCCTGACATAGCCGAAGGCTACTACGAAAAGTTGATAGAGAAGTTCAGAAACACAGAGGGACTGGGAACAGTTGCGACTGGCGAGTTTGGAGCAGATATGAAAGTAGAGCTCTTAAACGACGGCCCTGTGACTATAATGCTTGACAGCAAGAGGCTTTTTTAAGGGAAATACTGTTTGGGCGGAGACTTAAGGTCTCTGCTTTTCTGTTTTTTTAGGACACGCCTTGTGATATAATGTTTATTAGAGTTTTTTTAGGAGGAATATCGTATGTTTTTAGAGAGAAAGCCGCTAGGCGTATACGGAGCCAATTGCTATATAGTTGCATGTGAAGACACGAGAGAAGCAGCAGTGGTAGACCCAGGCGGAGAGCCGGAGGAAGTTGAAAAGATACTGGAAGAACATGGCTTGAAGCTGAGCTGCATACTGCTTACACATGGACATGGAGACCATATAGCAGGTGTAAATGCGCTGAAAGAGAAGTACGGAGTCGATGTCTACGTACACAGCGCGGACGCCGAGCTCTTGAGGAGCTCTGAGAAGAATCTGTCCGACATGATGCCAATAGAGCCTGTGACTGTAGAGGGCTTTACAGAAGTTGAAGACGGGGAGGTTTTAGAGCTTGGAAGCTTGAAGCTCGAGGTACTGCACACTCCGGGTCATACAAGGGGATGCATCTGCATAAAAGTCTCCGACAAGCTGTTTACCGGGGACACGCTTTTCAAAGGCTCTATAGGGAGGACGGACCTCTACGGTGGTGGAGACGACCTTGTGGAGTCTGTGCAGAGAAAGCTGCTGACACTTGACCCTGAGACTGTAGTTCTTCCGGGGCACGGCGCAGTTACAACGCTTAGAGACGAAATAGCCACAAATCCGTTTATAAGAAATCTGGAGACTTTTTAGATATGGTATACGTGAGGCTTGTGGGTCATGACTTCAAGTACGAAGTAGGAGAGCTTGTAAAGCTCTTTTTCTTCAGTGAGAAGATAGGCTTTGTAGAAGACCATGTAGAGGCTGAAGAAAGCTGTATCTTGATTGAAAATTCTATTTCAGGCGATGGGAAACTGTCCGAAACAGTAATATACCTAGACGGAGAAGTCGTTTCAAGAGAAGTGGAAGATATATCGAGCATAGACATGCTTGAGCTGGATGAAAAAAAGCAGCTCAAGACGGGAATAAAGAAGAGCATCTACAAGGCTATTGCAAAGCTGAAAAGCAGGAAGACGCCTTGGGGGATACTCACCGGTATAAGGCCGACCAAGATAATCCACTCGTTGACTGAAAAAGACAGGACGGTGCCTGAGATAAAGTCGCTTCTGGCCAGAGAGTACCTTGTCTCGGACGAAAAGATAGCGCTTATAGACGGCATAGCCGAGACAGAGAGGCAGTATATATACCCTCTAGACAAGGACAGGTACAGCATCTACATAAGCATACCTTTCTGCCCGACTAGATGCGTTTACTGCTCTTTCCCGTCCAATTCCCTAAATGGGGAGCTCCAAGTGCCCGAAGTATATGTGGACAGGCTGATAGAGGAGGTAAGAGGAACTATGCCTATGCTTGAAGGCAAAAGAATACACACTGTCTACATTGGCGGTGGAACGCCTACGACGTTGTCGCCAAGTCAGATTTCAAGAGTTATGGAGGAAGTCTACAGATATTTCGGCAGAGAGGAAATAGCCGAGTTTACGGTCGAGGCCGGAAGGCCGGACACCATAACTGGCGAGAAGCTCAGAGTCATGAAATCCTACGGAGTAAACAGGATAAGCATAAATCCGCAGACCATGAACAGAGCTACCCTCGCTGCAATAGGGAGAAGCCACTCGCCTAAAGACATAGTCGATTCATTCGAGCTTGCAAGGGAGATTGGATTTGAAAATATAAATATGGACATAATAGTGGGGCTCCCTGGAGAAGGGGAGGCCGAAGTGGCGCACACCATGGATGAGATAGAGAAGCTGAAGCCGGAAAACCTCACAGTCCACACAATGGCTGTAAAGAGAAGCTCCAAGCTGAAAGAGGAAATAGAGTCCTACAATCTGGCGGAGCAGATGCAGATAGAGAGGATGCTTGAGATCACAAGACATTCGGCTGGAGACATGGGGATGCAGCCTTACTATATGTACAGGCAGAAGCAGATACTTGGAAACTTCGAGAATATAGGATACGCTCTGCCTGAAAGAGAGTGCATATACAATATAATGATGATGGAAGAAAAAGAGACTATAATGGCCTTTGGAGCCGGAGCTATTTCCAAAGTGTACTATCCTTATGAAGACAGGTTTGAGAGGGTGCCGAATGTGAAAAACCTGGACGACTATATAGGAAGAGTTGCGGAGATGGTGGAGAGAAAAAAGCTATTCAAGTAGCATAGGGAGGATGATTTGATGCTAGTTAAGGGACCTAGGGGCACAAACGACGTTATGCCCTCAGAATCGTATAAATGGCAGTATTTAGAGTGCAAGTTCAGGGAAGCTTGCAGGAAGTTTGGCTACAGCGAGATAAGGACACCTGTGTTTGAGCACACTGAGCTTTTCGAGCGTGGAGTAGGAGAGACTACAGACGTAGTTCAAAAAGAGATGTACACTTTCAACGACAAGGGAGACAGAAGCATAACGCTGAAGCCTGAGGGGACAGCTCCTGTAGTCCGCAGCTTTATAGAAAACAAGCTATACGCCGAGGCGCAGCCGAGCAAGATATACTATATAACACCTTGCTTCAGATATGAAAGACCTCAAGCGGGAAGGCTGAGGGCGTTCCATCAGTTTGGAGCAGAGGTTTTCGGAAGCGGAGAGTCCTCTATGGACGCAGAGGTGATGGCGCTTGTGGACAGCTTTCTTAAAGGGCTTGGACTCAAGAACATAGAGCTCAGGATAAACAGCATAGGCTGTCCGACATGCAGAAACGAGTACAACGAGAAGCTGAAGTCGTATCTGGCGCCTAAGCTTGAGAAGCTCTGCGATACATGCGTGGGAAGATACGACAAGAACCCTATGAGGATACTTGACTGCAAGAACGAGAGCTGCCAAGCTGAGATAGGGGACGCTCCTAAGATGATAGACAATCTCTGCGGTGAATGCGAGACTCACTTTGCAGAGACTAAAAAATACCTAGACGCTCTGAATGTGGAGTACGTGGTGGACCCTAAAATAGTGAGGGGGCTTGACTACTATACAAAAACCGCATTTGAGTTTATATCTAGAGACATAGGCACTCAGGCGACTGTAAGCGGCGGCGGAAGGTACGACGGACTTGTGGAGTCGCTAGGCGGAAAGCCAACGCCTGCTGTAGGGTTCGGAATGGGAATAGAGAGGCTGATTTTGACGCTTGAAAGCTGCGGCATTGAGATTCCAAAGCCTGAAGGGCTTGATATTTTCATAGTCTCTATGGGTGAAAACGCAGATCTAGAGGCTTTCAAGATCTTGAACAGAATTAGAGCGGCGGGTCTTAGCGGAGACAAGGACTACTTGGGGCGAAGCACAAAGGCCCAGTTCAAGTACGCAGACAAGAAGAATGCAAGGTACACGGTCATAATAGGAGACGATGAGCTCGAAAAGGGCGTTGTATCGCTTAAGAACATGGAGACAGGGGAGCAAGTGCAGGTGGAAATAGACAAACTAGAACAGGCTATAATGGGAGGAAATTAAGATGGAGACTATGGGCAAACTGAGAAGAACAGACATGTGCGGCAATCTCAGAATAGAGGATGAAGGCAGAGAAGTTACACTTATGGGATGGGTTCAGAAGAGAAGAAACCTGGGATCGCTGGTGTTTGCGGACCTAAGAGATACTTCTGGCTTGGCGCAGATAGTGTTTGACGAAGAGGTTTCAAAAGAGGCTTTCGAGAAAGCCGAGAAGCTGAGAAGCGAATACGTAATAGCTGTAAGAGGTACAGTCAAAGAGAGACAGTCTAAAAACGCCGAGATGGCAACAGGGGATGTGGAGATATTTGCGGAGGAGCTCAAGATACTGAGCGAAGCCGAGACACCACCTATATATATAAAAGACAACGACGATGTAGCCGAGAACATGAGGCTGAAGTACAGATACCTGGACCTTAGAAAGCCTTCTATGCAGGAAAAGTTGAAAAAAAGACATCAAGCTACGAAAGTGGTCAGAAACTTCCTAGACTCAAACGGGTTTATAGATGTAGAGACACCTATGCTCACAAAGCCGACTCCGGAAGGAGCCAGAGACTATCTTGTGCCGAGCAGAGTCAACGACGGCAAGTTCTATGCACTCCCTCAGTCGCCGCAGATACTCAAGCAGTTGCTGATGGTGGGCGGAATGGACAGATACTACCAGATAACTAAATGCTTTAGAGACGAGGACCTTAGGGCCAATAGGCAGCCGGAGTTCACGCAGATAGACATCGAGATGTCTTTCGTGGACATGGAGGACATACTGGACATAAACGAAAAGCTTGTACAGAAAATTTTCTCTGAAGTCAAAGGCGTTGAGATAGAGCTTCCTATTCCAAGGATGAGCTACAGCGAAGTCATGGAGAGATTCGGCACAGACAAGCCTGATCTTAGATTCGGATTCGAGCTCAATGACCTAAGCGAAATAGTAGCGAAAAGCGAATTCAAGGCTTTCAGCGGAGCTGTCGCGGACGGCGGATGCGTAAAGGCTATAAATATAAAGGGACATGGAGAGAGCTTTAGCAGAAAAGGAGTTTCAAAGCTGGAGGACCTTGCAAAGACTTTTGGAGCTAAAGGGCTTGCCTGGATAAAGATAAGCGATGAAGGCATAAACTCCCCTATAGCCAAATTCCTCTCAGATGAGGAGCTAGACGGAATAGTAAAGGCCATGGACGGTAGCGAGGGAGACCTTATACTGATAGTGGCAGACAAGAGTTCTGTAGTTTCCACTGTGCTAGGAAACCTGAGAGTTGACATAGCTGAAAAGCTTGAGATAATAGACAAGTCCAAGTACAATATGCTTTGGGTTGTAGACTTCCCGCTTTTCGAGTACGATGAGGAAGAGAACAGGTATATGGCCAAGCACCATCCTTTCACACATCCTGTAGATGAGGACATAGAGCTTCTAGAGACTGAGCCTGAAAAGGTGAGGGCAAAGGCCTACGACCTTGTGATAAACGGAGACGAGATAGGTGGCGGAAGTATCAGGATAAGCAATCAGGGGCTTCAGGAAAAGATGTTTGGGGCTCTTGGGTTCACTATGGAAGCTGCATGGGAGAAGTTTGGATTCCTGCTTGAAGCCTTCAAATACGGAGTACCTCCGCACGGAGGAATAGCTTACGGGCTGGACAGGCTTTCGATGGTGCTCGCTGACACAGACAATATGAGAGACGTCATAGCCTTTCCTAAGACTCAAAGCGCTACATGCCTCCTCACAAACGCACCTACTGAGGTAGATGTCAATCAATTAGAGGAATTATCCATAGAAATTTCAAAAAAATAGCCTTATAAAATAAAATGACGGGGAAATGTGAAATCATTTTCCTGTTTTTTTATTTTCTCGGACAGGCTTCGAGGGGCTAAAAATAGAGTATAATATTAGATTATGTATACAAGCGAGAAGATAAAAAAGGCTTTTGTAGAATATACACAAAAGAATTTGCTGCGAGAAGTGAGTAGAGAAAAGTTTTGGGTTTTGGTTTATAATTATAAAGTGGAGGTGGATCATGGACGAAAAGTTCATTCGAACAGAGATGTTGCTAGGCGAAGAGAATATGGAAAAGCTTAGAGCTTCAAGAGTCTTGATATTTGGCATAGGGGGAGTTGGCAGCTTTACAGCGGAGGCGCTCGCCAGAAGCGGAGTTGGGAAGCTAGGGCTTGTGGACTTCGACGAAATAGCTGTTTCCAATATAAACAGGCAGATACATTCAAATACAAAGACTGTTGGGCAGCTCAAGGTGAAGGCCATGAAAGACAGGATAATGGACATAAATCCTGAGGCTGAGGTAGACGACTACCCTGTGCTCTGCAATGCTGAAAACGCGGAGCAGCTCTTGGGTGGAGATATAGACTATATAGTGGACGCGATAGACATGGTCTCGTCTAAGATAGACCTTATAGAGAGAGCTACTCTGAAGGGGATACCTGTTATAAGCGCCATGGGGGCTGGAAATAAACTGAACCCCACTATGCTCGAGGTTTCGGACTTGTACAAGACATCTGTATGTCCGCTGGCAAGGGTTATGAGAAGCGAGCTCAAGAAGCGAGGAGTTAAAAAACTCAAGGTAGTATACTCTAAGGAAGTGCCGCTGAATCCTATAGCGCTAGAGGAGAATAGACCAGGAAAGAGGCAGACGCCGGGGAGCGTGTCGTTTGTGCCCTCTGTCTCGGGACTTATAATAGCTTCGGAAGTCGTAAAGGATATAATCTCAGCAGAGAGTCGCTAGGAGGGATATTGTGGATCAGAGAGGAAGAGTTGTAAAAGTTGAAGGCGAAATAGCTCAAATTTCAATAATAAGAGCTTCCGCCTGTGGAGATTCATGCGCCTCTTGTGGAGGCGAGTGCAGCCCTGATGAAGTGACGGTTGGAGCAAAGACAAACGGGAAAGACTTGCGAGTCGGGGACATAGTGGAGATATCGGGTTCGACTAAAAAAATGCTTGTATCTGCATTTCTAGCCTATCTAGTTCCGCTGATACTCCTTATGGCGGGGACGATATTCGGGACTATGAAGTTCAAGGAAATAGGTGTTGAAAGTTATGAGTTGTACGGCTTTTTAGTAGGTCTAGTAGGGCTTGCTGTCAGCTTTTTTATAATAAGGGTACTTGGAAACAAGATAAGCAAAGGTACAGCTGACTTTGAAGTTTCTAGGCTGTTAAAAAAGAGATAGTCACCTTTTGGTGATTATCTCTTTTTTTCCTGACTTGAGCTCCCAAAGCCTTAAGAGCGCCTTGTTGAGCGAAGATGAGATTATTATGGCTATAGCTATCGAGAAAGCTGTGAACACAGTCTCGCTGCCGAGCTGGGCTGTTTCGCTGAACTCACCTGTTATAAGGCTGAGCATTGTGTAGTACATTCCAGCTCCCGGCACTAGCGGAATCACGCCTGGGATTATAAACATGGTCGCAGGTTTCTTGAAGAGCTTGGCGAATATTTCGCCCATGATTCCTACAGTCATAGCCCCTATGAACGTAGAGATGGTCGGAGATAGCATCAGCTTTCCGGCGGTTATATTTGCAAGCCATCCCATCATACCGCAGACACTTGCCTTCAAGAGGCAATTCTTAGGCCCGTTGAAGAGTACTGCGAAGCCGAAAGTGGAGAGCAGCGAGTATATGGCCTGACTTATGTAAAAGTACATATTACATACCTCCTATGTTGAAGTAAGTGTAGTACTTTATGGCTACACCGACTCCGAAAGCTATAGATAGAGCGCAGAGGATGGCTTCCGAAGCTCTAGAAACTCCTGCAAGAAAGTCTCCGCTTATGGAGTCTCTAGTGGCGTTCGTTATTGCAAGCCCTGGAACCATGGGCATTATGGACCCTATTATTATCTTGTCTACAGAGGCTCCTATACCAAGGCTTACAAACAGAATCGCCAGAGCCCCAGCCACAAGCGAGCCCAAGAAGTCCTTTACATAGCTTATTATGTTTATCTTCCTGGCGACTGCTTCTCTGCTCTTTACAACTATAAGGCTTACAAAGAAAGCTGAGACGAAGTCTGGAAAAGATCCGCCGAAGAGAAGCGCCGAGAAGCCTCCGACTAGTCCGCCTCCGAGCACAGACTTTACAAAGTCGCTGTAAGGCTTAAGGCCTCTCAGTTTTGAAAGGTAGTCTATGGCTTCGTCGAGAGTCATGTTGGTAGTCACAAACCTTCTTGAAAACTGGTTTACAAGGCTTATCTTGTTCAGGTCTACAGACTTGGGCTTCGTCCTTTTGAGAACGGTGTTTATATTGTTGTCGTAGCCTACTGTCAGAAAAATGCCTGTGGGAATTACAAATACATCTACATAGTTCACTATGTCTATCGCCTTGCAGAGCCTTATTATGGTGTCTTCTACCCTGTAAGTCTCTGCTCCTGACTCGAGCATTATCTCTCCTGCAAGTATGGCCATGTTCATAGTGTTTCTGGCCTTGGCTTTTCTGGCTTTCTTTTGAGCCGAGGAGAAGTTGTCCTCGCTGTCCTCATCTCCTGTGCTTTGAAATGGTATTCTGTAAGGCAAAGCAATACCCCCTCTCATATTCTATATACAAGAATAATATCAGATTAGAAGACTAATTCAAAGTTCAAAGTTTATGGAACTATTACAATTGTATATTTTCAGGAAATTTAGTATTTTAGTTAGGAGGCAAGGAAAAATTCTTGAGAGGGCTAATAGTATGTCATAAATAATATAGTGTATAGCATAAAAAAGAGATGAAAAAACTCAGCATAAAACTGTGAAACCCTATAAATAGGGGAACAAGGATTGGCAAATCAAATAGCGCCAAAAAAGTTTTAAAAAAATGAAAATTTCTCTTTATTATATTTGCTTAAAGTGTTATATTATATATGAAATAAGAACTCATAAAGATTATAATAAAGTTTAATTAAATAAATTAATTAAAACAAAAGCTTTGCAACAAAATAAATACAAAATGGAAGGGGAAAACAAAATGGATTTCAAAAACCTAAAAGTATCAGACCCAGCAATAATGGAAGCAATAGAAAACGAGCTTAAGAGACAGCAGGACAACATAGAGCTTATAGCTTCAGAGAACATAGTAACTGAGAGCGTAATGGAGGCTATGGGTAGCTACCTTACTAACAAATATGCAGAGGGATACCCATCTAAGAGATACTACGGTGGATGCGAGCACGTAGACGTTGTAGAGAACCTATGTAGAGACAGAGTTTGCGAGCTTTTCGGAGCAGAGCATGCTAACGTTCAACCACACTCAGGAGCTAACGCTAACCTAGGAGTTTACTTCGCTACACTTAAGCCTGGAGACACAGTGCTTGGAATGAACCTTTCACATGGTGGACACCTTACTCACGGAAGCCCTGTAAATATCTCAGGAGTTTACTACAACTTCGTAGACTACGGAGTAGAAGAAGGAACAGAAGTTATAGACTACGACAAGCTAGAGGCAAAAGCTCTAGAGTGCAAGCCTAAGATGATAGTTGCTGGATACAGCGCTTACGCTAGAACTCTTGACTTCGCTAGATTCAGAGAGATAGCTGACAAAGTTGGAGCTTACCTAATGGTAGACATGGCTCACTTCGCAGGACTTTCTGCAGTTGGACTGTATCCAAACCCAGTACCTTACGCTGACTTCGTAACTAGTACAACTCACAAGACTCTAAGAGGACCTAGAGGTGGAGTTATACTTTGTAAAGAGAAGTACGCTAAGATGATAGACAAAGCTATATTCCCAGGACTACAAGGTGGACCTCTAATGCACGTAATAGCTGGAAAAGCTGTTGCTTTCGGAGAGGCACTAAAGCCTGAGTTCAAAGCTTACCAAGAGCAAGTAGTTAAGAACGCTAAAGTTCTAGCTGAAGAACTTCAAAACCAAGGATTCAGAATAATAACTGGCGGAACTGACAACCACCTAATGCTTATAGACGTTAAAGCTAAAGGACTTACTGGAAAAGAAGCAGAGGCGCTTCTAGACGAGTCAAAGGTTACAGTTAACAAGAACACTATACCTTTCGATCAAGAAAGCCCATTCGTAACAAGCGGACTTAGAATAGGAACTCCAGCTGTTACTACTAGAGGAATGAAAGAAGAAGACATGAAAGAGATAGCTGCTATAATAAAGCTTGCTCTAATCGACAAGAATGCAGAAGAAGCTACTGCAAGAACAGAAGCTCTTTGCAAGAAGTTCCCACTATACGCTTAATTAAATTGAATACACCAGGCAGAAGGCATATGCTTTCTGCCTTTTTTATTGGGAAAATACAGTGTTTATGCTATAATGGATAGACGAGACGATAAAAATAGAAGGTGCATAGATGGAACTGAAAAATTTAAACGAAAATATAAACATAGTGGAGGAAGTTTCTAGCGGAAGCATAGCTGAAGAGCTTGGGATAGAGCCTGGGGACATAATACTGTCTGTAAACGGAGAATCTATTAAAGATATAATAGATTACAAGTACATGGTGACAGACGACTATGTAGAGATGGATATCCAAAAGCCGGACGGAGAGATTTGGGAGCTTGAGATAGAGAAAGAGCCCGATGAAGACATTGGAATAAGCTTTACAAACCCCCTTATAGACCAGGCCAAGAACTGCAGGAACAAGTGTATTTTCTGTTTCATAGACCAGCTGCCTAAAGGGATGAGAGAGACGCTCTACTTTAAAGACGACGACTCGAGGCTTTCTTTTTTGCAGGGGAATTTCGTGACTCTCACCAATATGAGCGAGGAAGAGATCGAGCGTATAATAAGGTACAGGATAAGCCCGATAAATATATCCGTACACACAACAGACCCAGAGCTTAGAGTCAAGATGCTCTGCAATAAAAACGCAGGAAGGCTCTACGGGATACTGGAGAGATTTTCTGAAGCTGGTATAGAGATGAACTGCCAGATAGTGGCTGTACCTGGAATAAACGACGGGGAAAATCTGGATAGGACATTGAAGGACTTGTCCAGGCTATATCCAAATGTAAATAGCGTGGCCATAGTGCCTATAGGTGTCACCAAGTACAGGGAGGGGCTGTACCCTGTGGAGATATATGACAGAAGCTCCGCAAACGAGATGGTGAAAAGAGTGGAAGCGCTTCAGAAGAAGTATCTTTCGGAGCTTAAGACAAGATTCGCCTTTATATCAGACGAATTCTACATCCTGTCAGGAGTGGAGATACCGGATGCTGACTACTATGAGGGGTTTCCGCAGCTTGAAAATGGAATAGGGCTTATAAGATCTTTTGAGGATGAGATAGTCTCGGCGCTCAAGCAAAAGCCTGAAAACAGATCAAATAAAAGGCGCTACACAATAGCTACAGGGAAGCTTGCCTACGAGTTTATGAAAGAGGTGGCTGAGCTTGTAATGAGCAAGTACAGATGTCTGGAGATAGCTGTGGTGGAAGTCGAAAATGAATTTTTTGGAAGAGACATCACAGTCGCTGGACTTCTTACTGGATCGGATATACTGAAAGCGCTCGAGGGAAAAGATGTAGGAGATGTGCTTCTCGTATCCAGGTCGATGATGAAGAGAGACGAAGAGATTTTCTTAGACGATATAACGCTCCAAGAACTCGGAGAGAGACTAGGTGTAGAAGTAGTGCCGTCAGAAGTGGATGGAGCAAAATTTGTAGAGATATTTGAAGACAAGGAGTGATAGATATGGGAAGACCAGTAGTGGCAATAGTCGGAAGACCTAACGTCGGCAAGTCGACGCTTTTCAACAAATTAGCTGGAAAGAGAATAGCTATAGTGGAGGACAAGCCAGGAGTTACAAGAGACAGGATATATGCAGAGGGGGAGTGGCTGAACAAGCACTTCACCATGATAGATACAGGAGGTATAGAGCCGGACACTGAGGATATAATACTCTCTCAGATGAGACGCCAGGCAGAGATGGCTATAGAGACAGGCGATGTAATACTGTTTATAGTAGATGGAAAGGCAGGTATTACACCGGCAGACAGAGAGATAGCTCAGATGCTTAGAAAGTCGAAGAAAAAAGTCATACTTGTATGCAACAAGATAGACACACACCTCACTCCAGACACAGTGTACGAGTTCTACGAGCTGGGAATGGACGAGCTGGCTGTGATCTCGGCTGGGCAGGGACTTGGGCTTGGAGACCTTCTGGACATGGTCATAGCACACTTTCCAGACGACAAGGACACTGAGAAAGATGAAGACCTGATGAAAGTCGCTGTGGTAGGAAAGCCTAATGCAGGAAAGTCATCTATAATAAACAAGATACTAGGCGAGAACAGGGTCATAGTCAGCGACATAGCTGGAACGACTAGAGACGCCATAGACACGCCTTTTCAGGTTGGAGAAGACAAGTACGTGTTTATAGACACGGCAGGGCTTAGAAAGAAGAATAAGATAAACGAAAACATAGAGAGATATTCAGTCGTAAGGACTCTTACAGCTGTAGAGAGAGCGGATGTGGTCATAATAATGATAGACGCCACTGAGGGCATAACAGAGCAGGACACGAAGATAGCGGGCTTCGCTCACAACAACGGAAAGGCTGCTATAATAGCGGTGAACAAATGGGACCTAGTGGACAAAGAGGACAAGACCTACCTTCAGTTTGAAAACGATATAAGACGCGAGCTTTCTTTTATGGCCTATGCGCCCATCATATTCCTTTCAGCTAAAACCGGACAGAGAGTAAGCAAAATGCTTGGAATGATAAAAGAAGTCAACGAGAGCTACAATATGAGGGTCAGCACAGGAGTGTTGAACGACATAATAGGTAGAGCTGTGCTTATGAACCAGCCGCCTTCTGACAAGGGAAAGAGGCTGAAGATCTACTACGCAACACAAGTTGGAGTAAGGCCTCCTAAGTTCGTCATATTTGTAAACGACAAAGAGCTTATGCACTTCTCTTACCTCAGGTACCTGGAAAATCAAATAAGAGATTCCTTTGAGTTCAAGGGGACCCCTATACAATTCGAGTTGAACGAGAAAAAGGGGGACTAGGATGAAATCTGAATTGCTCGTAGCTGCGATAGCTTATCTGTTAGGTAATATACAGACATCTTATCTTATCGGAAGGTATTTCAAAAAGACCGATATAAGGGAGCATGGCAGCGGAAATGCAGGAACTACAAATGCGCTCAGGGTTTTCGGCAAAAAGATAGCTATAATCACATTGCTCGTGGATGCTTTAAAGGGAGTTGCGGCTGTATATATTGGAATGAATCTGGGCGGACTAGGGCTTGACGGAGGCCTTTTTGCCGGAATAGCTGTAATAGTTGGGCATAACTGGCCTTTCTATCTCAAGTTTAGAGGTGGGAAGGGAGTTGCCACTTCGATAGGAGTGGGACTTGCTATATCCCCGCTCTCGGCGCTGATTTCCATAGCTATAGGAATTAGCATAATTGCGAAGAGCAAATATGTATCACTTGGGTCTATCGTAGCCATAACGATATGGCCTTTTTTGAACATACTGGTAAGAGGCTCTTTCGAGCCAAAGCTATTTGTATTCGGAATCATAATGGCAACTATGTCAATATACAAGCACAGGGAAAACATAAAGAGGCTTGCAAACAAGACAGAAAACAGGCTTGGACAGAAGAAGTCCTAGCAGAAGAAATGTTTAGGAGTGGAGAATATGAGAGATAAAATCGCTGTACTAGGAGGAGGAAGCTGGGGAACGGCGCTGGCTATACTGCTCTGCCAAAAGGGGATAGATGTATCTATATGGCTTAGGGACAGGGATCAGGCTGAAGCTATGATGAAGAAAAGGGAGAACGAAAAGTACCTTCCAGGAATAGAGCTTCCAGAGGAGCTTTGCATAGTTTCTGATATATCAGAGGCTGTGAAAGACAGAAGTTTCATAGTCAACGCTGTTCCTACTCAAGGTGTGAGAAATGTCCTAAAAGACCTGAAGGGAAAGCTTAAAAGCGGTGCGACTATAGTGAATGTGTCTAAAGGACTAGAGATAAACAGTTTACTAAGGATATCTGAAGTAGTAGAATCAGAACTAGGGGATATAGATTACTGCATGCTTTCTGGACCATCGCATGCCGAAGAGGTTGCGAGATGTATTCCTACTACAGTTGTGGTGTCATCTAGAAAGAGAGAGACAGCTGAAGCTGTGCAGGATCTCTTTATGACACCTAGATTCAGAGTCTATACGAACCCAGACCTTGTAGGTGTGGAGCTTGGGGGAGCGCTCAAGAACATAATAGCACTTGGCGCAGGAATATCTGATGGGCTTGGATACGGTGACAACACAAAAGCCGCCCTTATGAGCAGGGGTTTTGTGGAAATGGCGAAGCTTGGCAGGATGATGGGGGCTTCAAGCTCTACTTTTTCAGGGCTCTCAGGCATGGGGGACTTGATAGTCACATGCACCAGCATGCACAGCAGAAATAGAAGGGCTGGGATACTGATAGGAGAAGGCCATTCAAGAGAGTCGGTTAGAGAAAAGATAGGCATGGCTGTAGAGGGTATAAAGACTACCGACGCTGCTTATGAACTGGCTAAAAAGTACGGAGTGGAAATGCCTATAACAAGTGAAATCTACAGCGTGCTGTATGAAGGCGGAAAAGTGGAAGACTCTATGGAGAGGCTTATGATGAGAAACAAGAAAAATGAGATGGAAGAGCTTCTAGATAGCGAAAGGGCATCTTGGGAGAAATAGCAAAGGACGGGAACGAGATGGTACTAAAAGAGATTATTCAGCTTTTGACTGTTCTGCTCATGGTGAGCGTGTTTGGCTATGTGCTTTCGGTTTTGAAGGAAAAGATGAGTCTGAAGTCCAATACCATAGTCATTGATAAAAAAAATCTGACTCAAGAACAGATAGACCAAGCTGAGATAAAGACATTTCTTGTAGACGGAGAAGTTATAAGGGCCGGGGACGAAATAAGGCTCTTTATGAAGGAAAGGTGTAAGCTTGAAGGAGTAGTCCTGGGTGCTAGAAAGAAAGATGATGAAATACTCATATACACAGATAAAGATGAGCTGAAAAAATGCAAGCTGGAAAATATAAGGCGTGTAAAAGTGGTCAGCAAGTACGGTATGTTTTTTAAAGCTTTCTAAATGAAGGCTTTATTCTATAAGAGGTGGTCTTTTGAGTGGTAAAGTTACTAATATAGAGGAAAGAAGAAAAAAGAGAAAAAGTTCGAAAAAACAGAAAAAAATTATCAGAATTTTAGTTATTTCAGTTATAATTGGGTATTTTATAATAAGGGCTGTGCCTATGGTGTTGTCTTCTCATATAAGCACAAAGCCTGTAGAGAAAGAGGTATTCACAGACAAGATAGATTCAAAGGGGATACTTTTCAAAAAAGAGACCGTTTACACCCGTAGCGCTGAAAATCTGGAGTTTGCGAAAAAAGAGGGTGAGCGCATAGGCTCGGGCGAGACGATAGCGGTTTCAAAGTCCAAAGACTATGCTTCACTGGAGCAAGAGCTCCAGACTGCAAATGAGAGCATACAGCTCTACACAGAGCTTTTAAACGAGTACAGCTGGCTTAGAAGCCTTAAGGAAAAGGAAGAAGACGCAGTAGAAAGCTATGTGAATCACCTTAGGGAAAAGACCAAGTTAGAAGACGAAAGGCTTGAGTCCATAAGAAGAGATATTCAGAACGGAACAAAGAGCAATGAAAGCTTCTTCAAAGAAGAGATAGAGAAGTTGGAGTCCACAAGAAGCCAGACTGAGGAAAAGCTTAAAACTGGAAAAGAGACTTATTTTGCAAAGTCTCCCGGTGTTGTTTCATCTAAGCTAGATGGCTTTGAAGAAGAGTTAAACTTTGAAGCGCTTGAAAAGCTGGATAGCGCTAAATACAATGAGATAAAGGGCAGAATAAAGTCTGCCGAGAAAAAAGATATTTCAAAAGGAGTCAAGACTGTAGAAGGACATATATGGTACATGGCGCTGGACATAGACAAGGCCTACGGCAACGAGTTTAAAGATAAGACAAGCGTGGAGGTTGAATTCAACAAAGGAGAGTACGCTCTCAAGGGCAAGATAAAACAGTTGGATATCAAAGACAGAGCGTTGATGGTGATAGAGTTCAATGAGGGGCTTCACAGGTTTTATGATGACAGATACGTAGACGTAGCTATAGTAAAAGGCAGGTACAGCGGACTTAGGGTTCCGAGCTCTGCCATAACAGAGCAAGATGGACAGAGGGGAGTCTATATAAAGGAAGTAAGCGGCATAGTGAAGTTTATTCCTGTGAGACTGCTCTACAAGGGGGACGAATACTCTATAGTAAACGACGAGGAACAAGGCAGTATAGAGTACAAGAAGAAAGGCGAAACCGTAACGGCTAGATCACTTCAGGTGTTTGATGAAGTGTTTGAAAATAGCATGTTTGTAAGAGAGAATCAGGTGGTAAACTAGGAGGTGTTTAAAATTAGCATAAAGGAGAATTTAGAAGAAGTAAGGACTAGGATCGACAAGGCGCTTTCGTCAAAAGGCAAAACTGTAGACGACATAGTGCTTATAGCTGTCACCAAGACAAAAGGCGTAGACATGATAAACGAAGCGATAGCGCTTGGGACAACCGATATTGGAGAGAACAAGGTGCAGGAGATACAGGACAAGTATGAAATGATAGAGGGGAATCCTAGAATTCATATGATAGGGCATCTTCAGACCAACAAAGTCAAGTACATAATAGATAAGGTGGATCTTATACATTCGCTTGACAGAAAGAGTCTAGCAGTAGAGATACAGAAGAGAGC
The DNA here is from genome assembly GCF_001855385.1 of Andreesenia angusta. Lineage (NCBI taxonomy): Bacteria > Bacillati > Bacillota > Tissierellia > Tissierellales > Gottschalkiaceae > Andreesenia > Andreesenia angusta. The sequence goes on from NZ_MKIE01000003.1 coordinate 262,657, forward strand.
AGAGCAGAAGGGGATAGTTGCAGAAGTTCTTATACAGGTAAATGTGGCAGAAGAAGAGAGCAAATTCGGACTTAAAGTCGAAGAAGTGGCTTCTTTTGCAGAGAGCCTCCTCAGCTATCCGAACATAAAAGTAAAGGGGCTTATGACTATAGCGCCATATGAAGAAGATCCTGAAAAGACAAGGTATGTGTTCAGGACCATGAAAGAGCTGTACGAAGAGATAAAGTCTAAAAACTACTCTAATTTCGATATGGAGTACTTGTCTATGGGGATGACAAACGACTATGAGATAGCTTTAGAAGAGGGTGCCAATATGATAAGAGTTGGTACAGGGATTTTTGGGAAGAGAAACTACAATTAGGAGGAATGTAAAATGTCAGGACTATTGGATAAAGTTAAATATATTGTGGGATTAGACGACGAGGAAGAAGTGGAGTATGAGTACGAAGAGGAGCAGTATGAGACACTTGAAAGTGCACCTAAGCAGACTGAAACCAAGAACAACAAAGTGGTCAGCATACACACTCACACAAATGCAAACACAAAGGTGATGATATACGAGCCTAAAGCATACAATGAAGTTACAACCATAATAGAAGAACTTAAAAATAGAAAGCTGATAGTCATAAATATGCTCGGGCTAGAAGGGGAAGTGAAGGGGAACGTATTCCACTGCTTAAGCGGAGCTATATATGCAATGGAGGGAAATATGCAGAAGGTTGCAAAGGACATATTCGTGCTGGCGCCTAACAATGTAGAAGTGGATTCAAACAAGATAAGCGAAGAGATGAGCAACAAGGGAATATTCCCTTGGCAAAAATAAATTTTCCCAGAAGGTGGAGTGGTTTTGATATACAATGTAGTGAGATCGTTAGATATTCTTTTGAATTTAGTTGTATGGCTTATAATAGGTAGGTCGATTGTCTCTATAGTGGTGAGGGACTATGGCAACCCTCTTGTGAGGATCCTCTACGACGTGACAGAGCCTATACTGATGCCGTTTAGAAAGATAATAGAGAGGCTGAATATAGACACTGGAATGATAGATTTCTCGCCGCTGCTGGCTATACTGGCTATAAACTTGGCCAGAAGATTGCTCTGGGGCATGATTTTCTAGGGGCATACATGATGAAAAACAAAGAGAAGTATCTAGAACATATAAAAGACAAGGGCCAGTACGACACGATGAGAAGGCTCTTGGACAAGATAGAGATAGTAGAGAGGAATTACGAAGCAGAGTGGACTGACTTTTTAGATCCATACCAGATAAGGCTTTCGGAGTCTATACTGAACAGATTTGATGTAAACTACTACGCGGAAGGCGGAACTGAAGAGGCCGAGAGGAAGTCGATAGTGATATACCCCGAGTACCTTTCAAGAGATGATGTAGAGAATCCTGTAGCAGCTATAGAGATTGTAGGCTCTTTTAAATTCAATGAGGTGTCTCATAGAGACTATCTGGGCTCTATACTTGGAACAGGCGTGAAGCGGGAAAAAATAGGGGATATATATATCGGAGAAGGTCATGCGCAAGCTGTACTTCACAGGGATATCCTAGACTATGTGAAGGCGAATCTGGAGCGGATAGGGAAAGAGCGAGTTCAAGTGAAAGAGATACCCTTATCTGAAGTAGAGAACCAGGAAGTTGAGTATGAAGACAAGGTCGTAGTTGTAAGCTCGGAGAGGCTAGATGTTATGATAAGCGAAGTATACAGCGTCTCTAGAGCCAAGAGCAAATCGATAGTATCTTCCGACAGGGTTAAGGTGAACTGGGCTCCAACTTCGGAGCCCTCTTTAAAGCTATCCTCAGGGGACCTTGTATCGGTGAGAAAGCTAGGCAGATTTATAGTGGGAGAGTCAAGGGGGACTACGAGAAAAGACAATGAAAGGCTAGAGGTAAGACTGTATAAATAGGAGGACTGCAATGTTTACACCAATAGATATTCAAAAAAAGGAATTTTCAAAATCTTTCAAAGGATATAAGGAAACAGAGGTGGACAGCTTTTTAGATGAGCTGACTATAGACTACGAGAAGCTGTTTAGGGAAAATGTGGAGCTGAAAGACAAGCTGAGCATGATGACCGAGCAGATAAAGCACTACAGCTCTATAGAGCAGACGATACAGAAGACTCTTGTAATGGCACAGGGCACAGCTGAAGAAGTGACTTTAAATGCCAGAAAAAAGGCGGAGCTCATAATAGAGGACGCTGAGAAGGAGTGTAGGAAAAGGTCAGAGAGCGGAAATGAAGAGCTGAGAAAGATAAAAGAAGAGTATGACAGGCTGAAAAAAGAGATGATGATCTACAAAACTAAATGCAAGTCCATCATAAGCTCTCAGTTGGCTATGATAGAGAGCGAGCTTGAGGAGTTTTCTTTCGGAGAGATGTCATCGGATTTTGAAGCTGAGGGCGAGCAGGAGCAACTGTCAGAGCAGGAGATTGAATCTGAAACTGAAGTAGCTGAGGCGAGCACAGAGATTGCTTGTGAAGCAGATAGCACAGCAAGTGAAAAGCCTGATATGGCAGAAGATATGTACAGCACAAGAAGGATAGACATATCTGGAGGAGTAAGTGGAGCTTAGAAAAAGTTTGTTTTTGACGACTAGGAATTTATATTTCTAGTCTTTTGTATTTAAAGCGTCAAAGTGGAGGTGTGGATTTGAACTTAGCGAAAAAAATACAAGAAAAGCGAAAAGAGAAAGAGAAAATAGAGCAGAGGATAGAGGAAGAAAGAAGAGAAAAAGAGAGAATAGAGGAGAGAATAAAAGAGCTCAACGAAAAAATAGACATTATCAGGACTGAAAAAGAGCAACTTGGACTTATATCTGAAAAAATAGAAGCTGTGCTTGAAAAGATGGAAAAAAACAGATTTCATGAGTATATAGACCTAGTGGGAAACAGGAAAAAGCTCATAGTGACAAATCTGATCATAGGAATAAGCCGGGGGCTTGGAACAGTCATAGGTGTTTCCGTAGTGGCCGCGCTTCTCATATATATACTTCAGCAGATGATATCGCTTCCTCTTATAGGGGATCTCGTGGCTGAAATAGTGAAAATAGTTCAAGACAATCTTCGATAGGGGGAGAAATATGTTTTTTTTATCTATAATCTTAGTAGTGATAGATCAGGTTACAAAGCATTTCGCAGTAAGCGAGCTTAAAGGAGCAGAAACTGTTCACATTATAGGAGAGTTTTTAAATCTAACCTATGTAGAAAACAGGGGGGCTGCATTCGGAGTATTCCAGGACCAGAGAACTTTCTTTATACTGATAACTGCAGCGGTGATGATCATGGTGGCGCTGCTGTTTGTATTCAAAGGTCATACAATGACACCAGCCTCCAAGCTCTCGCTCTACATGATAGTGGGAGGAGCGCTGGGCAACTTCATAGACAGGGTGAGACTGGGCTATGTTGTGGACTTTATAGACGTGAAGTTTGGGGACGTCTACGACTTTCCGGTGTTCAACGTGGCAGACATGGCATTGGTAATTGGAACGATAGTGCTTATGGCGCTTATTATAACTGACAGATACGAGAGGTAGTGATAAATTGGAAAAAATCAGAATAGTTGTCGGAGAAGAAGACGTAAAGGACAGGCTGGACCTGTTTCTGGCAGATTACTTTGAGGACATCTCTAGAAGCAGCATACAGAAACTTATAAAAGGCGGAAAGGTTCAAGTCAATGGGAAAAACCCTAAGGCTAAGTCTTCCCTCAAGGATGGAGACACTGTAGACATAGAGTTTGAAGACGAGGAAGAGCTGGTCATAGAGCCAGAGAACATACCTATAGACATAGTATACGAAGATGAAGACGTAGCCATAGTCAATAAAAAGCAGGGCATGGTGGTACACCCGGCCGCTGGAAACTACAGCGGGACACTTGTAAATGCACTGCTTTACCATGTGAAAGAGCTGTCCGACATAAACGGGAGCATGAGGCCGGGGATAGTTCACAGGATAGACAAGGACACCTCGGGATTGCTCATGATAGCCAAAAACAACGAAGCGCATGAGAAACTTGCAGAGCAGCTGAAAGAGCATACTACAAACAGAAGGTATATGGCGCTTGTCGAAGGCGTAATAAAAGAAGAGCGAGGGACTATAGACGCTCCTATTGGAAGGCACCCTACAGACAGAAAGAAGATGACCGTCATAGACTCGAACAGCAAAGACGCGGTCACCCACTTCGCTGTGGTTGAGAGGTACTCAAACTACACGCTTATTGAGGCGAAGCTAGAGACGGGAAGAACCCATCAGATAAGAGTCCATATGAAGTTCATAAACCATCCAGTTGTAGGAGACAAGGTTTACGGCGTAAGAAACCAAAAGTTCAACTTGGAGGGGCAGCTGCTTCATGCCAAGACAATAGGCTTTATACATCCGAGAACAGGAGAATACATGGAGTTTAGCTCTGAGATCCCTGATTATTTCCAAGATATATTAAGAAAGCTTAAATAGTAGTGTGTGCATCTCAATAGACAAACAAAATGAAATATGGTACTATCTATATGTAATCCTTTAAATTAGTACGAGATACTATAAGGAGTGAGATTCAAATGCCTGGTGATTCTATCGGCTCTCCTTTTGACTAGAGGAGAGCCTTTTTTAAATTTAATTTGGAGGTGGAACGTTGGAGACTAAGGCTGTGATAATGGACGAGAGTGCAATAAAAAGAGCCATAACGAGGATTTCTCACGAGATAATTGAGAGGAACAGAGGTGTAGATGATCTTGTGCTGGTCGGAATAAGGACTAGAGGCATACCATTTGCAGAGAGACTCGGAAAGAAGATATCGGAGATAGAGGACAAGAACCTAGACGTGAAGTATATAGACATAACGCCTTACAGGGATGACCTGGAGCCAGACAGCGTAGATGTGGAGGTAAAGGAATCGTTGGATTTCGACATAACTGACAAGACTGTTATATTGATAGACGACGTGCTCTACACTGGGAGGACGGTTAGAGCGGCGCTTGATGCTATAGTGCACAGCGGAAGACCCAAAAAAGTCCAGCTAGCTGTGATGATAGACAGAGGGCACAGGGAGTTCCCTATAAGGCCAGACTTTGTGGGGAAGAACGTTCCAACATCTCAAGATGAAGCTGTGAACGTCATGTTTGAAGAGGTAGACAGCGAGGACATGGTTGTAATAGAAAAAAATTTCAAATAGGGTCTTTTAAATCAGTACAGAGAGACTGAAAAGGAGGAGTTTTATGTTAAACGAAGAGTTACCGAAAAACGCAAGCTTATCACAGATGGAGGGTGTGACCAATGCAGGCAAGAGGCTTGTAATGGGGCTTCAGCACGTAATAGCCATGTTTGGTGCAACTGTGCTAGTTCCAATGCTTACAGGCCTTAATCCTTCAGTGGCGCTTTTCTGCGCAGGAGTTGGAACATTTATATTCCATGTATGTACAAAGAGGAAAGTTCCTGTATTTCTAGGCTCGAGCTTTGCATTCATACCGGTTATTCAGATGGTCGGGAAACAATACGGCGACCTTGCCTATGCTCAGGGAGGCATAATAGTTGCGGGACTTATATACGTGCTGCTCTCGCTTATGGTGAAGATATTTGGAGAAGAGAAAGTGACTTCGTTCTTCCCTCCAGTAGTTACAGGTCCAATGATAATAGTTATAGGGCTTGTGCTGAGTCCTGTAGCCGTTGAGATGGCTTCAAGCAACTGGATGGTTTCAGGAGTAGTGCTTTTGACTGTTATAGCGGTCTCTATTTTCGCCAAAGGTTTTTTCAAAGTGATACCTATACTTGCAGGAGTAGGTGTCGGATACGCGCTTTCCATGGCGCTTGGGTATGTAGACTATGGCCCTATAATGAATGCCGATATTTTCAGCATGCCGGCATTTACAATGCCTAAGTTTAGCTTAGGAGCCGTGGCGCTTATAACTCCTATAGTGTTGGCCACTTTCATGGAGCATATAGGGGATATAACTACTAACGGAGCTGTGGTAGGGAAAAACTTCTTGAAAGACCCTGGACTTGACAGGACGCTTCTGGGAGATGGACTTGCGACTATATTTGCTGGATTCGTAGGGGGGCCTGCCAACACGACTTACGGAGAGAACACAAGCGTGCTTGCAGTGACTAAAGTATACGACCCTTCGATACTCAGAATAGCAGCTACTATAGCCATACTGCTGAGCTTTTTAGGGAAGTTCGGAGCAATTCTCCAAACTATACCGATAGCAGTTATGGGAGGAGTCAGCATAGTGCTCTTCAGCATGATAGCAAGCGTTGGAATGAGAACTATTTCAAGCGCAAATATAGATTACTCTGACAACAGGAACCTTATAATCTCAGGACTTATACTGGTGGCTGGGATAGGCACAGAACTTCTAAAGGCCAATCCAGAGTTTACGGGGACTATAGGGATAAGAATTACAGAGAATATACAGATAGTTGGACTTAGCTTGGCTGCCATAATAGGTGTGCTGACTAATAAGTTGCTTCCAGAGACAAAAAAAGAGGTTGAGCCTAGCTAGGCTCAACCTTTCTTATTTTGGACACAGACAGCTTGTCAGGAGTTACATAGACCGTGCTGTTGTTTTCGTATATAACCATGCCTGGCCTTGCTCCGCTCGGTTTCTTGACGTTTTTTCTCAGAGCGTAGTCTACAGGCACGTTTGAAGACTGGGAAGCTTTGCTGTAGTAGGCTGCGAGTGTGGCCGCTTCAAGCACTGTGGACTCAGGGACCTCGTCTCCGTTCGTCTTCACTATCACGTGAGATCCTGGTATGTCTTTTGTATGGAGCCAGAGGTCTTCTTTGGAAGCTGACTTCATGGTCAGCTGGTCGTTCTGCTTGTTGTTCTTTCCTACATATATATGGTAGTTGTCAGACGAAATATATTCGTGTGGCTTTGAAGGCGCTGAAGAGCTCTTCTTGTTTTTAAGGGAGGATTTTTTGAGGTATCCCTCTGAAACAAGCTCCTCTTTTATCTCGTCTATCTCCTGTACCTCTGTGCAGTTGTCTATGGCGTAGATTATGTTTTGAAGGTAGTCTATCTCCACCTCGGATTGCTCTATCTGCTCTGCCAAAAGCCCATGGGCTGTCTTTAGTTTGTTGTATTTTTTATAGTATCTCTGGGCGTTCTCGGAAGGAGACAGCCTAGGGTCTAGAGCTATTTCTATGCTGTCGAGCGATTCACTGTAGTAGTTTTGGACATTTACAGAAGAGTCGCCCTTGTTTATCAGGTGCATATTGGCAGTCAAAAGGTCGCCCTTTATCCTCAGGCTCTCTCGTTTTTCTGCCTCTGCTATCTCTAGCCTCTGCTTCTCCACCTTGTTGAGTATCCTTTCTAGCTTCAGGGAGACGCTCTTTCTGAGCTCGCTAGACTTCTGCTTGATCCTGTCTCTGTTGTCCCTGCTTTGGAAGAAGTATTCAAGCAATTCGCTCATAGATTCGAAATGCTCGAAAGGGTAGTCACCGTACTGTGTAAGCTTGACAGATGAGAAGTAGAGCACGTCTAGATTGTCTCTGTCTCGCACTACGTTTGGATAGAAAGCGCATAGCCTGACATCCCTGTAAAAAGATATAAAGCCCTCTGCGAGGTTTCTTTTCTCGGAGTGGTCTAGCAAGACCAAGAGCCTTTCAGAGTCCACACCGGAGCGGTGGCAGATCTCTCTAGCGAGCAGCGGGCTAAGCCCTACAAACTTAAGGTAGAGCGCCTTGTGTGTAGAAAGGTTCTCGTCTGAAGCGTTTAGAATGCTTAGAACATCTTCAAGCTCTACGTTTAGGGGGTCGCGCTTCTCCTGTGCCGGTGGAGGCGAGTATGGAAGCCCTGGGAGGACTTGTCGTACAGAGCTTAGAGATACAGGGACTCTCTTTATAGAGTCCAGTATCTTGTTCTTAGACGAGTCAACCAGGATTATATTGCTGTGCTTTCCCATTATCTCGACTATCAGGTCTTTTTGCGTAAGATCTCCTAGCTCGTCCAGTGACTCGAACTTTATAATCACCACACGCTCTAGAGATGGCTGCTCTACGCCTATCACTTTGCCACTTCCGAGGTGCTTTCTGAGAAGCATACAGAAAGCTGGTGGTGTCTGAGGATTCTGCTTTGAGGATTTCGTCAGGTGGACTCTTGGGTTGCTGCTGCTAGCTGAAAGCAGGAGCTTGAAGTTTTCAGATTTATTTCTTATCTGCAGCAAGAGCTCGTCGCTCTCGGGCTGATGTATTTTGTCGACTCTGCCGCCGACTAGCTTTTCGCTTAATTCGCTTGTGATTGCATGTAAAACTACTCCATCTAAAGACATTTATATTCCTCCAATGTATTTTCAAATTGCCATTTTCAACTCAATAGGTCTAAAAGAATTATAGCACAAAAGGGCTATTCTTTCATTCAAGCTAATTAAACGAATCCTCAAGGGAAATATATCTTAATTGACAGCCAATAAAAATGTGATAAAATTGAGTATAAAGATTTAGGAAGGAAGGATAGCATCTATGAAGAGCATGACCGGATACGGCAGGGGAGAATTTCAAGAGTCGAACAAGAGCTTTGTGGTGGAGATAAAGACCATAAACCACAGGTACAACGACATTCTTGTAAAGATGCCTAGACATATAAGCCACCTAGAGGAAATGGTGAAGAGAAGTATAAAAGAGAAAGTCAACAGAGGAAGAGTCGAAGTCTACATAAATATGGAAAGCGTTGAGGGAAACGACGTAGAAGTTGCAGTAAACCTCGCGCTGGCCAAATCGTATAAAGAGGCTGCAGAAAAAATATCTAGAGAGCTCTCAATAGCTGGGGAGCTCTCTCTAGAGTCTATAATGAAGTTTCCAGACGTGTTGAAGGCTGAAAAGCTCGAAGACGACGAAGACGAGCTGAAGAGAGCTCTCTACGGCGCACTGGAAAAAGCCATAGAAGCTCTTGTGGGAATGAGGTCTAGAGAAGGCGAGAAGCTTCGAGAAGATATGATAGAAAAGCTTGGCAATATAGACAGCAAAATATCTGAGATAGAGAAGAGGGCGCCTCTAGTGGTGTCAGAGTACAAGGAGAAGCTGAACCAGAGGATTTCAGATATGTTAGAGGGGAAGTACGAGCTAGACGAGTCGAGGCTTGCAAATGAAGTTGCGTACTTTGCCGACAAGTCCGGTATAGACGAGGAGCTTGTAAGGCTTAGGAGCCATATATCCCAGGCCAGAAGCACAGCCCAGTCTGAAGGCGCTGTAGGGAAGAAGCTTGACTTCATAGTCCAGGAGATGAACAGAGAGGCTAATACAATAGGATCTAAAGTTGGCGACATAGATATAACCAATATGGTCGTAGACATAAAGACAGAGATAGAGAAGGTAAGAGAGCAAGTTCAGAACATAGAGTAGACTAGGAGGAGTAAAGATGAGTATAAAGCTTATAAATATAGGATTTGGGAATATAGTTTCAGCCAACAGGATAGTTGCCATAGTGAGCCCTGAATCTGCACCGATAAAGAGGATAATCCAAGAGGCAAGAGACAGAGGGATGCTGATAGACGCGACTTACGGGAGAAGGACAAGGGCTGTAGTTATAACAGATAGCGACCACGTTGTACTTTCGGCTGTCCAGCCAGAGACTGTGGCGCATAGGCTAAACAGCAAAGACAATGTAAACGATGTGGAATAAGGAGAGATGGATATGAAAAAAGGACTGCTGCTTGTAATTTCAGGACCATCTGGAGCAGGCAAGGGAACGATATGCAAGAGCTTGCTAGAGCAAAATTCAAATATAAACCTCTCGGTTTCGGCCACCACAAGGGAGCCGAGACCGGGGGAAGTCGAGGGAGTAAACTACTACTTCCTGGAGAAAGAAAAATTCAAGAGCATGATAGTTGAAGGCGAGTTTTTAGAGCATGCGGAGGTCTATGGAAACTACTATGGAACTCCAAAGGCCAAAGTCATGGAAAAGCTGAACTCAGGCGAAGATGTGCTACTGGAGATAGACATACAGGGCGCTCTAAAGGTAAAGGAGATATACCCCAACGGAGTCTTTATATTCATACTGCCGCCTTCTATGGAAGAGCTCAAGAGCAGGCTTGAGGGCAGGGGAACAGAGACAAAAGAGGCCATGCTCAGAAGGATGGAGAGCGCTTACCACGAAATAGAGTACGTATTCAAGTACGACTATGCAGTTCTAAACGACAAAGTAGACCTGGCAGTTAAGACTATAGAGTCGATAATAGAGGCGGAAAAGGCCAGAGTGCACAGACAGGAAAATATACTAGAGGAATTTTAGAGGAGGACTTACAATATGTTATACCCAACTACGGATGAATTGTTAAAAAAAGTGGACAGCAGGTACACGCTTGTCGTGATGGTGTCGAAAAGAGCTAGACAGCTTCTAGAAGGTGCAGAACCTCTTGTGAACGCGAAGGGGAAGAAAGTGCTGAGCTTGGCTGTTCAGGAGATTGCAGATGGAGAGGTTACCTACACAAGACCTTCTGAAGAAGAGCTGGAAGAAAAACTAGGCTGTGAAGAGGTGTAGACTTTGCTTAATGGAAAAACAATAGTGATGGGAGTCACTGGCGGAATAGCCGTATACAAGGCTGTCGACGTAGTCAGCAGGCTGAAGAAACTAGGAGCCGACATAAAAGTCATAATGACTGAGTCGGCCACGGAGTTTGTCATGCCTCTCACTTTTGAGACGATGTCTCAAAACTACGTGGTCAGCGACATGTTCGGAGAGATAAAGTCATGGGATGTGGAGCATATATCGCTTGCAAAGTCGGCGGATCTCTTCCTGGTGGCCCCAGCTACAGCTAATATAATAGGGAAAGTGGCAAATGGAATAGCGGACGACATGCTTTCTACCACTATAATGGCCACAAAGGCCAAAGTGTTATTTGCGCCTGCCATGAACACCAATATGTACCAAAATCCGCTTTTTAAAGAGAATGTGGACAAGCTAAAGATCATGGGATACGGCTTTATAGCGCCTGCTTCTGGAAGGCTTGCCTGTGGAGACTTAGGCGAGGGAAAGCTGGAAGACCCTGAAAAGATAGTGGAAGCAGTGGTGGACCACTTTAAAAAGAGCGAGGAGCTGTCTGGGAAAAAAGTCGTAGTCACAGCAGGGCCTACTCTGGAGAGGCTAGACCCCGTAAGGTATATAAGCAACAACTCAAGCGGAAAGATGGGCTATAGACTGGCCGAGCGCGCCAGAGACAGAGGTGCAGAAGTTGTCCTCGTTTCAGGCCCGACGCATGTTGAAAGGCCAGATGGAGTCAAATTTGTGCAGGTGGAGACGACTGAAGAGATGTTCAGAGCGGTTGAAGCAGAGTATGGGTCAGACGACATACTGATAAAGGCTGCAGCCCCACTTGACTACAGGCCTTCAAGCTACAGCGAGAACAAGATAAAGAAGTCTGAAGGGAAGCTGAAGCTTGAATTTGAAAGAAACGTGGACATAGCCAAGCATTTTGGGGAGAAGAAGTCTCGAAATCAGATTCTGATTGGATTTGCGGCAGAGAGTGAGAACCTGATAGAAAACGCCAAGAGAAAGCTGGAGCAGAAAAACATGGACTTCATAGTCGCCAACGACATAACGGCGGAAGATTCAGGATTCAAGTCCGACAGAAACAAGGCATTTATAATCAGTTCAGACAGCACTGTAGAAGAGCTTCCCAAGATGTCCAAGTCTGAGCTTTCAGACAGGATACTGGATAAATTGATTGAAATTTTAGATAGAAAAGCTAGATAGCTGTGGCCGTCTAGCTTTGTGTTTTGAAAGAGGATGATGAGATGTACGCAGAGCTGGCGGTGGACAATACAAGCTTAAATACAGACAGACTTTTTACATATTCGGTTCCAAGCGATATGGAGTTTTACATGGAAGTGGGAAAGAGAGTTCTGGTCCCGTTTGGAAGAGGCAACAAGCTGCTAGAGGGTCTTGTGGTGAATCTGAAAAGAGACCTAGACTCGGGGCTAGACGCAGATAAGCTTAAGCCCATACAATATGTAGTGGACAGAGAGCCCATAATGACCTTGGAGATGGTCGAGCTTCTGGGGTGGATGAGAGAACGGTATCTGGCCAAGTACACAGAGGTGATAAAGACAATAGTCCCAAACGGCATCACCATGAAGGCCAAGAAAGTGGTCAAGGTGGAGATGGCTATAGATGAAACCATAGTGGACCCAGAGCTCGCAGCTTATCTCAACTCTAAAAAAAGGATGGCGCTCGAGAACCTTAAGAGAAAATTCGGCGAAAAAAACATACAGAAAGATATAAATCGACTCTGCCAGATGGGCTGCATAGAGATAGAGGAGTCGGTGTTCCAGCAGGTGAAAAAGCAATATGAAAAGCATGTAGAGAGAAGGTTTAAGCCTGAAGATGCAGACTGCATAGCCGAGACGCTGAGCACCAGAGCGGTCAAGCAAGTAGAAATAGTCAGGCTGCTATCCTCTAGAGAGAGCATCTCCAAAAAAGAGCTGCTTCAGGCAGTGAACACCTCTGACTCCACCATAAAGTCCCTTGAGAAAAAAGGGCTTGTAGAGACTGTAGAGAGAGAAGTGGACAGGAATCCCGTAGGAAGAGAGGTGGCTCACTACAGCAAGATAGAGCTGAATGAAGCTCAGCGCATGGTCTACGACGAGATAGAGTCGCTTAAACACACGAAACATCTGATCCACGGCGTGACAGGCTCAGGAAAGACGGAGGTCTACCTTCAGCTTATAGAGAGCGCCCTAGAGAGAGGTGAGGAGTCCATAGTGCTGGTACCTGAAATCGCCCTGACTCCTCAGACGCTGGACAGGTTTATGGGCAGGTTTGGAGACAGAGTGGCTATATACCACAGCAAGCTTTCAAACGGCGAAAGGTATGATGAGTGGAGAAAGATGAGAGATGGAAGGGCCAAAGTTGCAATTGGAACTAGGTCCGCTGTATTCGCCCCTTTCAGAAACCTGGGGCTTATAATAATGGACGAAGAGCATGAGCAAAGCTACAAGTCCTCTATGAACCCCAAGTACAGTACGCTAGAGGTTGCAGAGAAGAGGTGCGAGCTAGAAGGTGCCAGACTGGTGCTAGGCTCCGCCACCCCGTCTGTAGAGACTTACTACAGGGCGGAGAGCGGAGAGTTCAAACTGCTGGAGATGAATTTAAGGGCCAACGAAAACCCTCTTCCAAATATAAACTTGATAGACATGAGAGAAGAGTTGTATAATGGGAATAAATCTATTTTCAGCAGAGAACTATACATGTCTATGCTTGAAAAGCTAGAGAGGCGTGAACAGATAATACTCTTCTTGAACAGCAGAGGTTTTTCCAAGTTCGTGTCCTGCAGAAGCTGCGGACATGTCATAAAGTGCAGCAGATGCGATATCTCCATGACCTACCACGCTGAGGAGAACAGGCTGGTGTGCCACTACTGCGGAGAGAGCAGGAAGATGGTCACTGAATGCCCGGAGTGCGGAAGCAGGTACGTAAAGCATATGGGACTTGGGACGCAAAAGGTGGAAGCTGAGGTCAGAAAGCACTTTCCAAAGGCTGCTGTGGAGAGGATGGATCTAGACACCACCGGCAGAAAGCACAGCCACGAAGAGATACTCACTAGGATGAAAAACAGAGAGATAGACATACTTATAGGCACGCAGATGATATCGAAGGGGCTGGACTTTCCAGACGTGACGCTTGTAGGTGTCATAATAGCGGACACCTCGCTTAATATTCCAGACTACAAAGCGCCGGAGAGGACTTTCCAGCTGATGACTCAGGTGGCTGGAAGAGCTGGGAGAAGCGAGCTGGAAGGCAGAGTGGTGATTCAGACTTACGAGCCGGACCACTACAGCATACAGACGGCCAAAGACCACGACTACATGTCTTTCTACAGTCAGGAGATAATGGTCAGAAAGCTGTTCAGATACCCGCCTTTTTGCGAGCTTGTAGATATCACGGTATACGGAAGAGAGGAGTCTTCGGTGTGCAAAATAGCTTCGGAGGTAGCTAGCAGAGTGAAAGACTCTGTTTCAAAGAGCGAGACTCTGAGGAATGTAGAGGTGCTGGGGCCAAATCCCGCCCTTATATACAGAATAAAAGACAGATACAGGATGAAGATACTGATAAAAGCGAGGCGCGAAGATATGAGCGAGATCAAGACCACGCTTGGCGCGCTGCTCTCTCTAAATGAGAAATATGCAAAAGAGCAGGTCAGGGTCAGCATAGATATAAATCCAAGTTCTATAATCTAGGAGGAGAAAAAATGGCTACAAGACAATTGAGATTTGAAGGTGACGAGATACTCAGAAAGAGGTCTAGGGAGATTGAAAAAATAGATGACAAGATAAAGACTTTAGCTGAGGATATGGTGGAGACCATGTACAAAGAAGAAGGGGTGGGACTTGCCGGCCCTCAGATAGGAATGCTGAAGAGGATAATAGTTGTAGACATAGGGGAAGGGCCTATAGTGGCCATAAACCCAGTGATAACTGCGCAGGACGGAGAAGAAGTGGACATGGAGGGATGTCTTAGCGTTCCGGGCAAGAGCGGAAAAGTCAGCAGGCCTTACGCAGTAAGAGTTGAGTACACCGATTTAGACGGAGCATCTCAGGCAATAGAGGCTGAAGGGTTTCTAGCTAGGGCTTTCTGCCATGAGATAGACCATCTGAACGGGGTTCTATATATAGACAAGCTAGTAGAGGGGGAGTAATATGAGAGTCGTCTTTATGGGGACTCCAGACTTTGCAGTTCCCACTCTGGAAAAAATAAAAAATGCAGGTCATGAGGTTTCGCTAGTGGTTACACAGGAAGACAAGCAGAGAGGCAGGGGCAAGAAACTTCAGTACACTCCTGTAAAGGAGAAGGCGCTGGAGCTTGGAATAGAGGTTTATCAGCCTTCAAAAGTCAATTCCGAGGAGAGCGTAGAGAAGATAAGAGAAGCGTCTCCTGATGTGATAGTGGTAGTGGCCTACGGGCAGATACTCTCGGAGGAGATACTCTACATGCCTAAATACAGATGTTTAAACGTGCACGCCTCGATACTCCCGAAGTACAGAGGTCCGGCGCCTCTGAACTGGGCTGTGATAAACGGAGAGCGCGAGAGCGGAGTCACTATAATGGAGATGGCCAAAGGACTCGACACGGGGGACATGATAAAGATTGCAAAAGTAGACATAGACGAAGAGATGACTGCAGGGGAGCTTCACGACGCTCTTATGGAGACGGGAGCCGAAACGCTTGTAGAAGTGCTTTCAGAGCTTGAAGCAGGAGAGATCTCAAAGACTCCACAGGACCACAGCGCTTCAAGCTATGCGCCTATGATGGTCAAAGAGCTTGGTCATATAGACTGGAACAAGAGCTCAGAAGAGATAAAAAATCTGGTGAGAGGCACTCAGCCTTGGCCTGGAGCTTATTTCTACATGGATGAAAAGATGGTCAAGATAAGAAAAGTGAGAGTTGAAGACATGGCTTCAGACGGCAAAGCTGGAGAGATTGTAAAGGCGGATTCAACAGGGATATATATAAAGACACTTGACGGGTGTATTGCAGTAGAAGAGCTGCAGGTTCCAGGCAAGAGATGGATGAGCGTAGAGGAGTATCTTAGAGGCAACAATGTTAACACTGGTGTAGTTGTATTGTAATATTTGGTTAAACTATTGAACCGCTGGCTAGAATATACTATATTATATAGAATAAATACGATATATGACTAGAGGAAGGTGTTAATATGATCAATCCATATGGTTTTTATGGAGGACTCAACATAGAGTATTTTTTTCTGCTTCTGGCGATAGGGCTTTCTATGGTGGCCCAGTTTAAGGTGCAGAGCACATTCAACAGATACTTGAAGCAGAGAAGTCTTTCAGGCCTCACAGGCTTTGAGACTGCGAGAAGGATACTTGACAGAAACGGGCTTTACAACGTGCAGATAGAGATGGTGGGAGGGAAGCTTTCAGACCACTACGACCCAAGATCAAAGGTGCTCAGGCTGTCTCGGGATGTGTATTCCGGGAACTCTGTAGCCTCTATAGGCGTTGCGGCCCACGAGGTAGGCCATGCCATACAGCATGCTGAAGCTTACGCTCCGCTTAAAATCAGAAATGCCATAGTTCCTGTTGTGAACTTTGGGTCCAAGTCGGTGTTTCTGCTTATAATGGCAGGGATAGTGCTTCAGATGTCTTCACTCATAAGTCTTGGAGTGCTGGCTTTTATGGGGATAGTGATATTCCAGCTTGTGACGCTTCCGGTGGAGTTTGACGCAAGCAGCAGGGCTATAAAGAACTTGAAAAATGGAATAATAACTGCAGAGGAAGAGTCGTCTGTAAAGAAAGTGCTAGGAGCTGCGGCCATGACTTATGTGACGGCGGCGCTTGTATCCATAGCACAGCTTGTAAGGCTTATGGGACTCAGCAGAAGAGACTAAAGGGATTGAATTTTCAATCCCTTTTTTAGATTAGATGATAATGGAGGAAAACATGGCTAAGAATATAAGAGAAGAGATATTTAAAACATTGAACCAGATAGAGAACGGAAAGGGATATTCCAACATAGTCCTGAACAAGACGACAAGAGATATGGAGACGAGGGACGCCAATTTCACAAGAGAGATAGTCTACGGCGTGCTAGAGAACAGGATATACCTTGAGTGGGTTGTGTCGCGATACTCAAAGCTGAAGATATCCAAGATATCGCCAGCTGTACTCACCATAATAAAGATGGGGCTCTACCAGATACTCAAGATGGACAAGGTCCCAGATTCGGCGGCTGTAAATGAATGCGTAAAGCTTTCGAAAAAGCACGCAAACAAAGGCGCACAGGGATTCATAAACGGGCTGCTCAGAAATGTGGCCAGAGACAAGGAGAACATAGAGCTTCCAGACAGAAAAAAGGACTTCACAAAGTATATATCGGTGAAATACTCATATCCTGAGTGGATAATAGAGGACTGGGCAGCTATGTACGGGGAGAGCTTCACAGAGGAGCTTTGTGAAGCCAACTCCAAGAAGCCTTCCCTGAACATCAGGGTGAACACACTCGCCATAGACAGAGATACGCTTATGGAGCGTTTATCGGAGTCTGGAAGAGAGTGCAGGGCCGCTGAATACGGAAAAGACATAGTAGTGGTCTTGAATCCGGACGGGCTTATAGACACGGAGGAGTACAGAAGCGGGCTTTTCACTGTTCAAGACGAGAGCTCAAGCCTTGTGGCCCAGATCATGAACCCTGAAAGCGGAGCCACCGTGGTGGATGTCTGCAGCGCCCCAGGCGGAAAGACAACGCATATGGCCCAGATTATGAAAAACAAGGGCAGAATCATAGCCAGAGACGTGCACGAGCACAAGCTGGAGCTTATAGAGTCGAACGCCAGAAGACTTGGGATAGACATAATAGAGACAAGTCTGGCCGACGCTGCAGAGCGCGACGAAAGTCTAGTGGATAAGGCCGACTACTGCCTTGTAGACGCTCCTTGCTCCGGACTTGGACTTGTGAGAAAGAAACCGGAGATAAAGTACAACAAGAGCAGGTCGGACCTTGAATCACTTTCAAAGCTGCAGAGTGAGATACTGGAAGCGTCCTCCGGCTATGTTAAAAAAGGCGGGACACTGGTATACAGCACCTGCACGCTAAACGTAAAAGAGAATATAGAAGTTGTAAAAGATTTCTTGGACAAGCATCCTGAATTTAAGCTTGAGCCATTTGAAGCAGAGCTTCCGCTTGAAGAGAGCAAACGCGGATATATAGAGCTTTATCCCAATGTACACGGCACAGACGGATTTTTCATATCCAAGATGATAAGAATGTAAAAAAGAATTCCTATATGGTATAATGTATAATGGCCGATACAGGAGGAGATTTTTTGAACAAAATAGACTTAAAGTCACTTTCGCTAGGTGAAATAGAGTGTTTTGTCTTGGATATGGGCGAGAAGAAGTTCCGAGCCAAGCAGATATTCAAGTCGCTTCACCAGCAGCTTGCGACAGATATAGATGAAATAAAGGGGATCTCTGCGAAGTTCAAGCAGAGCCTTTCAGAGCGATTCAGAGTGGAAGCACTAAAGGTCGTAGAGAGATACGACTCCAAGCTTGACGGAACAAGAAAGTACCTCTTCAGACTTTCAGATGGGAATGTAGTGGAGTCCGTGTTTATGAAGTACAGACACGGAAACTCTGTCTGCCTTTCCACTCAGGTTGGATGTAGGATGGGGTGCGTGTTTTGCGCGTCCACAAAGAGCGGACTTGAGAGAAATCTCACGCCGGGAGAGATACTAGAGCAGTTCTACGCTATAAAGAGAGACACAGGCGAGAACATAGGGAGCCTTGTGCTGATGGGGAGCGGAGAGCCCCTAGACAACTACGAAAATGTGACGGCTTTTATGGAGCTGCTGCATGACGTTGAAGGACAGAACTTAAGCTACAGGAGCATGACGCTCTCTACATGCGGCATAGCGCCTAAGATACGCGAGCTTGCAGACTCGGGGAAGCCCATAAACCTGGCCATATCCCTTCACAATCCGTTTCAGGACGAGAGGGCCATCATAATGCCTATAGCTAGAAGCTACAGCCTGGAGGAGATAGTGGACAGCTGCAAGTACTATATAGAAGCTACAGGCAGAAGGGTGACTTTTGAGTACACGCTTATAGAAGGTGAAAACGACGGGCTGGAGTATGCAGCAAAGCTGGCGGGACTGCTCAGGGGGATCAACTGCCATATAAATTTGATTCCGCTAAACCCGATAAGCGAATACAGCAAGAGCAAGTCCAAGTCGGATGCAGTCATATCATTTAAAAACGCGCTAGAGCGAAAAGGTCTTGTCGCCACGATCAGAAGAGAGTTGGGCTCTGACATAAATGCGGCGTGCGGCCAGCTTAGAAACAACTATATAGACGGTGAGGTGTAGAGATGTTTATTTGTGCTTGTTCAGATGTTGGAAAGATGAGAAATATAAATCAAGATGCGGTCTACTATGTGGACGACGAAAAGCTTCCGCTTTACATGGTCGCCGACGGAATGGGAGGCCATAAGTCGGGGGAGTATGCCAGCAATTTATCCATACATGTGATCTCAAGGCTTTACAACGAGAAGAGAGAAGCGATGGTCTCGGGGGAGCTTGAGATCCCGAAGTTTATAAACGACGCCTTTAAAGCCGCCAACGAGACTATAGTCAAAGAAGGGGCTGACGACGACACAATCAGAAAGATGGGAACGACGCTTACGATGATACTGGTCAAAGACGGCGAAGCTTATATAGGCCATATAGGAGACAGCAGGGCCTATATGATAAGAGAGAGTGAGATAGTACAGCTTACACATGACCACTCACTTGTGGCGGAGCTGCTTAGAAGCGGAAGTATAACAGAGTCAGAGGCGAGAGTTCATCCTCAGAAAAATGTTATAACAAAGGCGCTCGGAACAGACAGCGAGATAAATCCTGATATATATACAAAAGAGCTGAAGAAAGATGATATACTGTTCTTGTGTACAGATGGATTGACCAATATGATAGAGGACGCAGATATAAAGAAAAGAATCCTTATGGCGACAGAGCTTCAGGAGGTCTGCGTGATGCTGACAAACGAAGCCAATGAACTGGGGGGACCTGACAACATAACCATATTGATGGCAAAAATAAGTTAGGTAGGTGAAAAAAATGATAGGTAAGATACTAGGTGAGAGATACGAGATAATGGAGAAAATAGGCGGAGGCGGAATGGCCGAAGTCTACAAGGCCAAGTGCAAGCTTTTGAACCGATTTGTAGCTGTAAAGGTGCTTAGGGACCAGTTTATAAACGACGATGAAGTCATGTCCAAGTTCAAGCGCGAAGCTCAGTCGGCAGCGAGCCTCTCGCATCCCAATATAGTAAACGTATACGATGTAGGAGTGCAGGGAAATATAAACTACATCGTGATGGAGTATATAGACGGAAAGACACTAAAAGACGTCATAAAGGAAAAAGGACGACTTGAAACGGAAGAAGTGGTCAGGATAAGTACCGACATAGCTGAGGCGCTCAAGGCCGCGCATCTCAACGGCATAGTCCACAGGGATATAAAACCCCACAACATAATGATAACAAAAGACAACAGGGTCAAGGTCACGGACTTCGGAATAGCCAGAGCGGCCACAAGTTCGACTATAACAAATACGGGTAGCATACTGGGGTCTGCGCACTATATCTCCCCGGAACAGGCTAGAGGCGGATTTGTAGATATGAAGTCGGATATCTACTCGCTGGGAGTTGTAATGTACGAAATGACCACAGGGCAGCTGCCGTACAATGGAGACAGTCCTATAACTGTGGCGATAAAGCACATACAGGAAGAGCCGAAAGATCCGTCGGAAGTAGAGCCTTCTGTATCTAAAGAGCTTGAAGCCATAATAAAGAAAGCCATGACCAAGGATCAGAGTATGAGATACGCCAATACTACAGAGCTGCTTATGGACCTAAAGAAAGTCGGTGGAGCGGGTGTTTCTGGGGGAGCATCATCAGAGACGATGAATTCTGACATTATGGACTCCAGAACGCAGATACTGCCTGTGATAGATGAAGAAAAGCTTGAGCAGAGCAAAGCTGGAAAAGAAGTGAAAAAGAAAGCGGCGGTGCCTAAAAAGCCAAAAGAAAAGCCTAAGTACAGCAAAAAAGTCACGGCGCTTGCTGTGATACTTTCGCTTCTTCTGGTTTCGACTGTGGCCATGGGATACCTCTACAGCAAGGGTATGTTTGGTGGCGGAGAAGTCGCAGTGCCTAGCGTTGTGGGAATGACCGAGTCTGAAGCGACTAGAGAGCTGGAGAACGCGGGGCTTGTGATTAAAGTCAAAGGAGCTGAGTTCAGCGATGAATACGAGGAAGGCCAGGTGACAAGGCAGAGCCCGGAAGAGGGACTTAACCTGAAAGAAGGGGCTACTGTAGATGTATACCTGAGCAAAGGACCGGAAGTCGAAGAGATACTCGTGCCAAGCCTTCTGGGGGAGTCGCTTGAAAGGGCCAAAAGCATAATAGAGGAAAATGAGCTGGAGCTTGGGGACGTGCTGTACGAGTATAGCCCTGAATCAGAGGGCACAGTCATATCACAGACGCCTAGAGCGAACAAAAATGTAGAGAAAGGCGCAACAGTGGACCTGATAGTCAGCAAGGGCGAGGAGCTTTCAGAGGTTTCAGTTCCGAATCTTGCAGGGCTTAGTCTGGAAAACGCGAAAAACAGGCTTTCGGCCAGCGGGCTTTCAGTGGGATCTGTAAGTGAGGAGTTCAGCAACAGGTCCGCAGGCACAGTTCTCTTCCAGGGGATTGAGTCTGGCGCAAAAGTGGAAGAGGGAACTTCCGTAAACCTTGTTGTAAGCAAAGGGCCGGAGCCGAAGCCGGAGGAGCCGGAAGAAGATCCGGGCGAAAGCGGAGCAGGTGAAGGCACAGGAGGCGAAAGCGGAGCAGGTGAAGGCACAGGTAGCGAGGAAACCGATCCTGGAACTGGGACGGAAAACCCAACAAGCCCAAACAGTGAAGGCGCTTCAGGGAACTAAACTAAATCAAGGGGGGAACTTATGCTAGAGGGAAAAATAGTAAAGGGAATAGGAGGCTTCTACTACGTAAAGTCGGATGGCGAAATTTACGAATGTAGGGCTAGAGGCATATTTAGAAAGCAAGATATCGTGCCTATGGTTGGAGACGATGTAAAGATAAGGCTAAATAAAGAAGACGAGACGACGGGCTATGTAGAGGAGATACTGGAGAGGAGAAACGAGCTTTTCAGGCCTCCTGTGTCGAATGTAGACCAGGCTGTAATAGTCTTCGCGCTCAGGAGTCCGGACCCGAATCTATGGCTACTAGACAAGTTTCTGATACTGGCGGAAGAGCAGGAGATAGATATAGCAATCTGCTTCAACAAGATAGACCTTGTGTCTGATGAAGAGAAGCTGGAGTACAACAGGATATACGAAAATGCCGGATACAGAGTGCTGAACACCAGTACAGAGACAGGAGAAGGCATAGAGTGTTTGCGAGAAGTGCTCTCTGGAAAGACGACCGTATTCGCAGGACCTTCGGGTGTAGGGAAGTCCACACTTCTAAACACAGTGCAGCCCGACTTGAAGCTTCAGACTGGCTCGGTGAGCGAAAAGACCTCTAGGGGAAAGCACACCACTCGCCATGTGGAGCTTATGAGCTTAGAACTGGGCGGATATGTGCTGGACACTCCGGGCTTCAGCTCCCTTGAGCTGGACTTTCTGACAGAGGAAAATCTGGAGGTGTACTTCCCGGAGATATACAGCAAAAGCGAGGACTGCAGGTTCAGAGGCTGTAGGCACAACAAGGAGCCTGGCTGTGCCGTGAAGAGCGCAGTGGAGCAAGGCGAAATAAGCGAGAAGAGGTATGAAAACTACCTGCTCTTCTTGAAAGATGCAATGGAAAGGAGAAAATACTAGTATGGTGAAAATAGCCCCATCGATACTCTCGGCTGACTTTAGCAAGCTGGGGAGTGAAGTAGAAGCGATAGATAGAGGAGGAGCGGACTATATACACATAGACGTTATGGACGGCCATTTTGTTCCGAATATAACTTTCGGGCCTCCTGTCATAAAGTGCATAAGAAAGTCTACAGACAAGGTGTTTGACGTGCACCTCATGATAGAGAACCCAGACCTATATATAGAGGATTTTGTAAAGGCGGGGGCGGATATAATAACTGTTCACCAGGAGTCTTCAAACCACCTGCACAGAACTATACAGCTTATAAAGAGCTACGGCGTAAAGGCAGGAGTTTCTTTAAATCCGGCGACGCCTCTAGAGACTATAGAGTATGTGCTAGACGAACTGGACATGGTGCTTGTGATGTCTGTAAACCCTGGGTTTGGAGGACAGTCTTTCATACCTCAGATGAAGGACAAGATAAGGAAGCTTTCCGTCATTATAGCGGAGAGGGGACTCGAAGTGGAGATAGAAGTGGACGGCGGGATAAAGCTGGACAACGCCAGAGAGATTGCAGACTGCGGAGCAGATGTGCTTGTAGCAGGTTCAGCCATATTCGGAGCTGAAGACGTGGTGGAAGAGACAAGAAAGTTCAAAAACATATAGTAAAAACTTGAATTACTAGGGGAGCTAATGCTGAGAGGAAGTTCTGACTTCGACCCTTAACCTGAACTAGGTAATGCTAGCGTAGGGAAGTGAGGCAAAGTACTAGCCCTCCCTATTAATATAAAATAATAAGGAGGATTTTTTTATGGTTGAAAAGAGAAGTAGAGGCATGAGTGTTAAATTTATAGTTGAGGCTGGAATAATGGTGGCGTTGGCCACTATACTGAGCTATGTAAAGCTCTACCATATGCCGCAGGGAGGCTCGGTTACAGCTGGAAGCATGGTGCCTATAGTGCTTGTGGGGCTTAGGTACGGCGTCAAGAAAGGGGTTCTAGTGGGAATGCTCTACGGAGTGCTTCAGTCTATACTGGAGCCATATGTAGTGCACCCTGTGCAGTATATACTGGACTATCCACTGGCTTTCGGACTGCTTGGGCTCTCGGGAGTCGGATACAAATCTTACTCTAAAGTTTCTGAAAAGGGGCTGGCTCAGTACGGTGCAATAGTAGCCGGAGTGGCGCTAGGCATACTTGGAAGGTTTGCAAGCCATGTGACTGCTGGGGCTATTTTCTTCAAGGAATACGCTGGAGACCGGAATGCCTGGATATATTCAAGTATATACAACGGGACTTTTTTAAGTTTAGAGCTTGTCATAACTGTAGTTGCGATACTGCTTCTGTGGAAGCCTCTAGAGAGGATTGGAGCTGAAAAATAGGATATGAGATATATACTGATTTCTAACGGGGACTTTGCGGCTGAGACTGCCGGGAAAATAGATTGGAACGAGTCTGTAAAGATCTGTGTAGATGGAGGAGCGAGACATTTCAAAGAGCTCGGGATAGATCCTGATATGATAATAGGGGATCTTGACTCGGCAGATAGAGATACTGTCGATTACTTCAGAGATAGAGGGGTGGAGGTTTTGAGACATCCCTCTAAAAAAGACAAGACCGACACAGAAATAGCTGTGGAATACGCCCTTGAAAACGGAGCCAGCGAAATTCTGCTTCTAGGCTCTACAGGATCTAGAGTGGACCATATGATGGGAAATATAAATCTGCTGCATAGGTTGAAGGCCCAGAACATATCGGCCAAGATGGTGGATGCAGAAAATGAGATAAGCATAATCTCCGGGGAGTACGAGCTGGAGATGGATGAAAACTACAAGTACATCTCTCTGATTCCATACGGAGGCGAAGTGAAAGCCGTGACGCTTAGAGGCTTTGAATACGAGCTCACAGAGCGGGACTTCACGGTTTCGGACACGCTGGGCATAAGCAATGAAATAGCAAGTGGTAGAGCCCATATAAGCATAGGCTCTGGAGAGATGATGCTCATAAAGTCCAGATAATGTAAAATAAAAAAGGGCAGAAAAAAGGCTTCCTATTTAGGAAGCCTATTATATTGCTCTTTCTACATTACCAGATCTTAAGCATCTTGTACATACGTTGACTCTCTTTGGAGATCCATCAACTATAGCTTTAACTTTACGCACGTTTGGCGACCAAGTTCTATTGCTTTTACGGTTAGAGAAAGTAACTAGATGTCCCGATATTTTACCTTTTCCACAAACTTCACAGAATTTTGCCACGATTAAACACCTCCTACTACTTACGTATGAAAAATTACATTACATCTCATTGTAGCATAGGAGGACTGTATTTTCAAGAAAAATTAAGAATATATCATCTCTGAATCTAAAAGTTGAACAAGACGAGACGATAGGGTAAAATAATATTACAGGAAAATTTTATAAAAAACAAGAGGAGGTATTCAAATGCCAGCTAAGTTGACTAATGAATACGGAGATATAAATATAGAGGACGGAGTGATTTCTTCCATAGCTGGAATAGCTGCTATGGAGTGCTACGGACTTGTTGGGATGGCCAGCAAAGGCGGCACAGACGGTCTGGTGGAGCTGCTTAGAAGAGAGAATCTCTCTAAAGGCGTAAAAGTTCAGACTGAGGGAGAGAGGATAGTCATAGATCTATACGTCATAATACAGTTTGGAATAAGTATATCTACAGTTGCAACTAATATAATTGAAAAAGTGAAGTACGCTGTAGAGAAGGCTACAGGGCTTAGCGTTGAAAAAGTTAATGTAAACGTGCAAGGCGTACGGGTTCAAAAGTAGAAAGTGATTGGAGGAAAGACCTTGAAGATAGAGCATTTAGATGCGGTCATGCTGAAGAGAGGATTCATAGGGGCATATAGTTCGCTTGAAAAGAATAAAGAAGAGGTAAATGCGCTGAATGTGTTTCCAGTTCCGGACGGAGACACGGGCACTAATATGGCGCTCACGATGAATTCAGCCGTAAAAGAGATAAGGAACGGAGAAGAGCTCAGCATAGACGAGATACTGAGCAGAGTGGCCAAAGGGTCTCTTATGGGAGCTAGGGGAAACTCCGGGGTGATACTGTCCCAGCTTCTGAGGGGTTTCACCAAGAAGCTGACAGGGATAAACAGAATAAACGTCAAAGAGCTTGCGCACGCCTTTAAAGAGGGCTCAGACATGGCCTACAAGGCGGTTATGAAACCAACTGAGGGAACTATACTTACAGTGGGAAGAGGCTGTGCAGAAAAGGCCATGGAGCTTTCCAGGAAGGAGACAGACGTAGTGGAGTTCTTTAGAGCTGTCATAGAGCATGGAAACCATGTGCTCGACAAGACCCCGGATATGCTTCCAGTGCTCAAGGACGCCGGGGTTGTAGATGCCGGAGGGAAAGGTCTCATAGTCATACTTGAAGGCGCGCTAAAGGCTGTGCTAGGAGAAGAAGAGGTAGAGCTTGAGGTGATTACCCAGACAGCAGGCAAGGAGCTCCATCAGCTAGACCATGATATAGAATTTGGATACTGTACAGAGTTCATAGTCAACAACGCCGAGGGAGATCCAGAAGCTTTAAAAGCCGAGATAGAGAGCTTTGGAGATTCAATGCTTGTGGTGGACGGAGATGGAATTATAAAAGTCCATATCCACACAAACCATCCGGGAGAAGTGCTGGAGAAAGCCTTGAAGCTTGGAGAGCTTGTGGACATAAAGATAGACAATATGAGGTATCAGCACCATGAAAACTACAGTTCAAAAGAGCTTCAGAAATACGGCATAGTGGCTATTTCAGTGGGAGACGGTATAGCTAAGATATTTGAGGACTTCAGAGTGGACAGGATTATCTCAGGCGGGCAGACCATGAATCCAAGCACGGAAGATATACTGAAGGCAGTGGACAGTATAGACGCCGAGAACATAATAATACTTCCAAACAACAAGAACATAATACTCGCGGCCACACAGGCAAAGGAGCTGAGCGAGAAAAATATAGAAGTGCTCATGACCAAGTCGATACAGCAGGGGATATCTGCTATGGTTGCATTCGACGAATCCCAGGAGCTTCAGGAGAATATAGAATGCATGACAGAGGCATTTGAATCCATAAAGGTAGGCGAGGTCACTTTCTCTGTAAAGGATACTGTGATAGATGGAAGAGTGATAGCTAAAGACGACATAATGGGGATAGCTTCCAAGAAGATAGAGTGCGTCGGGCAGGGCGTGCCTGAGGTCACTGAAGAACTCTTAGAGTCTCTTGTAGACGAGGACTCGGAGATAGTGACCCTATTCTACGGAGAAGACGTAGGCGAGGACGAAGCCGAGAGCCTTAGACAGCTACTAGAAAAGAAGTACCCTGAAATAGATATAGAGATGATTCCAGGAGGCCAGCCGCTTTACTACTACCTTATATCCGTAGAGTAGCGGGCGGAGGTGAAGAGATATGTACAGCCTAGAAGACGATATACTAGCGGTAAAGGGGATAGGCGAAAAAAAAGCTGAAAAATTAAAAAAACTCGGGATATCATCTGTAGAGGACTTGATAAACTACCTGCCCAGGAGCTACGAAGACAGAAGCGCCATTTCGGAGCTAAAGAGCTCTAAGGAGGGCGAGAAGATAAACGCCGTAGTGGAATTGCTTGAAAACCCCAGGGCCCAAAGGCTGAGAGGTGGAAAGGCCATAGTCAAAGTGCTTGCGACAGATGGGACCGAGAAAGTGTACCTGAGCTGGTTTAACCAGCCTTATATAGCAAGAGAGATCTCGCAAGGCGAAAAACTCAAGATAAGCGGAGCTGTAAAGAGACGTGGAGCCATGAAGGAGATATCCAATCCCATATACACCAAGAACCTGGAGTCGTGCGACAAGGTGGGGTCTATAGTTCCTGTATACCCCCTGACTCAAGGCGTCGGCAATCAGGAGCTTGCAAAGCACACTAAATCTGTGCTAGAAGAGCTACAGCTAGAGGAGACTATTCCCGAGTATATAAGGTCTAGCTGCAGTCTTATGGGGAGGCTGGAGTCTCTAAGAGAGATACATTTCCCGAAAGACAGGGAGAAATTCAAGAGAGCCAGAGTGTCGCTGGCCTTTGAAGAGCTTATTGGACTTCAGCTGAGCTTGCTACTGCTGAAGTCGAGAAGGGAATCGCTCAGCGGATGCATATCTTTTTCCAAGACCGGACTCGAAGAGAAGTTCCTAGGGGCGCTTCCCTTCGAGCTTACAGATGCTCAGAAGCGCGTATCAGACGAGATAGAGCGGGATATGAAGAGGCACAGGCAGATGAACAGGCTGGTGCAGGGTGATGTAGGTTCAGGGAAAACCGTGGTCGGAGCATTGGCGCTTCTAAGAGCCGTGGGAAACGGATACCAGGGGGCTATGATGGCCCCGACCGAGATACTGGCAAAGCAGCATTTCAATAGTTTGAGCGCCATGACGGAAAAACTGGGAGTGAGGCTTGGACTGCTTGTCAGCAATATGAAAGCTTCAGAAAAGAGAGAGCTCTTAGAATCGGTCAGATCGGGAGAGATAGACATATTGGTGGGCACGCATGCGATAATAGAGGACTATCTGGAGTTTAGGAAGCTAGGCATAGTCATAACAGACGAACAGCATAGATTCGGAGTCAGCCAGAGAGCCAAGCTCTCGGGAAAAGGCGAAAGTCCAGACATACTAGTGATGACGGCAACTCCCATACCCAGGACGCTTGCCCTTATGCTCTACGGTGACCTGGAGATATCCATAATAGATGGACTTCCGCCCGGGCGAAAGGAGATAAAGACTTACGCCAGAGGAGAAGAAGCTAGAGACAAGGTATACGGCTTCGTAAGAGACCAGCTTTCGAGTGGGCGCCAGGCCTACGTCGTATGCCCCCTTGTGGAGGACTCGGAGCTGATGGACCTTAAATCGGCCGAATCGGTCTACGAAGAACTCAGTATAAAGTTTGGAGAGTTCAGAGTCGGGCTTCTCCATGGAAAGCAGAAGGCTTTGGAGAAAGACGAGATAATGACCGCTTTTAAAGCGGGAGATATAGATGTACTGGTTTCAACCACAGTTATAGAGGTAGGTGTAGATGTTCCCAACTCCAACATAATGGTGGTGGAGAATTCTGAGCGCTTCGGGCTTTCCCAGCTTCACCAGCTGAGAGGCAGGGTTGGCAGAGGAAAGCATCAGTCTTACTGCATACTTATAAACTGCGGAAAAGGCAAGACATCCAAGGAGAGAGCCAGCATAATGGAAGAAACCTCGGACGGCTTCGTAATCTCGGAGAAGGACTTGGAGCTGAGAGGTCCCGGAGAGTTTTTTGGAATAAAACAGCATGGGCTTCCGGAGCTCAGAATTGCCAAGCTTCCTAGAGACGTAGCCATACTCAGCAAGGTGCAGGAAGTGGCTTTATCCATAGTGGAGGAGGACCAGGAGCTTGCGCTTGAAAAGAACGTATTGCTGAAAAGCCATATAGAAAAATCCTTTTTGAGAGATAAGGATATAGCATTCAACTAGACAGTTTTGTTAATAAATTAATTAATATACAAAGTCCTGTTCTTTTGATATAATGACTTCGTTGAAATAAGCAGTATAGTTACTGCTTATTTTATTTGAAACCGTTATACTTAAAAAAGAATAACTAAGCCGGCCTAAGACAGCCGGCTTTTGAGCGGATTTCATTATACTTTTTAAAATATATCGAAAGATCATAATACACTCTTATTGAACGAAAAATTAAAGAAAAGGTAGGTTGTGACATGGAATTTAAATTTGACTGGGAAGAAAACAAGGAAAAGCTTCAGCAGCTAGACGATATAATAGCTGACAAGAAGGGAACAAAAGGAGCGCTTATGAGTGTGCTTCACAAGGCGCAGAGCCTTTTTGGATACCTTCCTATAGAGGTTCAGAGAAAGATATCTGAGGGTCTTTCTGTACCACTAGCAGAGGTGTACGGAGTTGTGACTTTCTACTCGCAGTTCACGC